>CAZCRQ010000005.1:0-17567 GCA_964501095.1 uncultured bacterium
AGGCAGGGACGCCTACGCTACCCCTCGCAGGCAGGGACGCCTACGCTACCCCTCGCAGGCGGGGACGCCTACGCTACCCCTCGCAGGCGGGGACGCCTACGCTACCGACGTGAGGGGTAGCGTAAGCCTCCGTGCTTGCGATCCTCCGTGCTTGCGATTGATATGGTTAAGATTTCCTCTTCGATCTCACCACTAAGGCACAAAAACATTGGACAAGTAACACTTCGTCAGTCTCCCCAATTCGGAGCAAATTGTTTCCCAGTGGCTTGCACATAATCGTCAATATTGTATTGAAATACTACATCCTGGTTCACAAAAACAAAATATCCTTTACCAGGTTCCATATCATGCAGAGTATTGAGAACCTGAGGTATCCATATCTCACCTTCATCGTTCATAACAATCACAATCTCATCAGCGATCGACGCCAACGCTGTCTCCACCGGACTTGAATAATCCAGAGGATACCCCAGCCAATTCCAGCGATTTGCCGCCAGTGAGTACTCCAGGGTCGGATCGAGTGGAGCGCCGGCGACTGTCAATTCAGATGAGGCGCTGCAGAAGATCTGATAACCCTCGGTGAGTGAAATATCACCAATAGTGTTGATGAGCGGCGGCAGATAGATACTCCCATTGTCCTGGTAGACAATTTCCAGGAAGGGGACATTTCCAAAGACCAGCGCTGCATTTAGATCATCCGGGACAACATAAGAAGAGATCAGCTCAAAGTAATTTGGGAGCAAGGGCAAGGTCATGGTCAACCTGCCGGGGGGAATCAACTGCCAGTTGGAATAGTTCACAAAACCATATTCCGGATCATCATAGACATCATAGATGCGGCTGATGTTGCGCGGATGCTCGCCCTGATTCAGCTCGACGGTTGTCTCATCGCCCCACCAATTGAAACGAGCGTCGATTGTCGCAGTTGTACAATTCCTGAAGTCATAATTCGCTCGATTGCTATGAATCTCACAAAAGTTAATGACTCCACCACCGCATTCAAGAATATCTATTCCACAATTATTTCTGGCAAATATGCACCCTGTTGCGGTGAACGTGTTGTTCCTACCGCATCTTACATACAATCCACTGCCACCGTTATCAGTAGAAATGCAATCATGAACCTCACAGCCTCGATCCTCTATATAAATTCCAATGGTGGCATTACCAGTAATTGTGCAATTGGTAAGAGTACTAACATCTTGGAGATCGGCTGCATAACTACTATTGTTGACGATTAAGCAATTTGTCCCACTGGACTGAAAAAGAATTAGACCAATTTCATTGTTCGAAAAGACCGAAGATGATACAGCGCCATAACTCAGATATAAACTATAAGAATCCATATTGCTAAAACGGCTGCTTTCAATTGAGATATTGGCTTCCTGAGGATTGCCCCATCGATCAAAGATCACCCGTGAACAGAATTGGAAAACACTATAAGCGATTATAACATCAGTTGGATATTGAAAATAGAGTCCGTTATAACTACCTGGCGTCCACTCATCCTCATTACCAATGGGTTCAAAAAAGACTGAATCACCTGCCGCACCGTTTATATACACTGAACTCTCTGATTCTCCCGTCAATTCAAAATTCCCGGCAAAACGAACGTGAACACCGGCTTCAATAGTCAGGCTCTGAAATTCTGGAACATAAACATCCCCCACAATTACATAAGGACTCTCCTCGACAGTCCAGATCCCGCTTACCTGACCAGAAATCCCCCCCAGAACCGCCCGGTCAGTGATCTCCTCCTCGTGTCCCCAATCATTCAAATGATCGTAGTAGGTGCAGACGGCCGTTTCCCCGTAGAGAATTTCGAGCACACCCTCCTCGTCCAGCTCATTGGCGTCACGCATTCGTGGAGGCGCACCGCTGGAGCGCACCTGACGCAATGCCAGCCGGTATGCTCGCTCACGTAAAATCGCTTCCTCTGCATTCGGACGCTCCAGTCGTAGACGATCCAACTCTGCTGCGATCTGCTCCTCTGTGGGCTCCGCCAAAAGATACACTCCCGCATCCAGCGGAATCGAACCGTGGAAAATCCCGTTATGCACCCCACTTTCTTCCAAAATCACATACTCGAAATCCTGCTCACTTTCCGAGCTGAAGATCACCCCCATAGTGTCCGCCTCTTCAAATATCAGATCGCGATCCGGATCCCACACTTCAACATAGACCTCCTCAGTGCCTACCGGATAGTTGAAGCCTATATCACGCCAATTGGAGTCGGTCAGAGTCACTCTGCCGGTTATCCCAGCTCCGGCATTTGATACCACACCAAATATCGCCAGGAATAGCGCATTGTTGAAAAACAGATTTCTCATCATATTTCCTTCCTTATTGGATTGTAGGCTTTTAGCTGTAAATTCTATTCACATGATTGGGAATTTCATGCACAGGAGTATGTTCCCAACTGACTATAAGCAATGATTTTTATAAGCATTAAAAGTAAGTGGGCAAATACTATGCCTGTTTTATTTGTTGCGTCAGGGAATAGTATGCTACATTTTCGATTCACCCCGTTTTTCTATTTCTTCTTTAATGTGCACCAATATAAAGGGATTAGGAGTGGCTGTTATTATACAAATGTCCAAATCACTGTCTTCATGTAATTCATCACGTGCGACAGAACCGAAAATACCAATCTTTATGATTCCATATTTCTCTGCAAAATGATCTCTAAAATCTCTTAAAGTATCGAGAATGTCATTTTTATCCATTATTTGCCTCATAGTATACAGAGAGGCTGACCCTGCAACAGGATCAGCCTCTCTGTTTAAATCATGTTTATTCCAAAGCTGGTCTATTTCATATAAACCAACTTCTGCACCGAACTCCACCCTTCTGAAGAGACATAGAGGAAGTAGACTCCGGCAGAGCCCTCAGCATTCCAAGTGATTTTGTGATAACCAGCTTTAAGATCACCGGGATCGAGGTTTGCGACCTGACGTCCGAGCAGATCATAGACACGCGCTTGGATATTCGCCTGATACGGCACTGCTATCACTACCGAAGTAGACGGGTTGAACGGATTGGGATAAGCGTTGGAAACCGAGAATTCGGTCGGCAAGGCTTCTTTGGTCTTATCATCGACGCCAACATTGGGCACTTCTCCAAAGTTGGCGACGCGTATGCGGCAGCTCACACGCTGTCGTGCGCACGGATAGTCGAATGTATAAGAAGGCTGATTCCTCAGGTTGATTGTCGGAGCGTTGTTGATATTGAGTTCAATCCACGCCTGGTAGCCCGGCAGAGAGAAAATGGCTTCATCGATGCCGAGGAAGTTTAGTGTAATGGCGCCGCTTCTGGAAGCTTCCAAAGTAACCGACCATTCCATCATCTCATTAGCGACCGACGACAAGGGTCTGCGAATATCCTGGCTGAAATTGCTTCCGGCAGTAACATGCCATTCAGGATGTAAAAAGAGTATCCGGACATAACTGGCGGGCGGCGCCGGAGGAGTTGGAACATCATAAAGAACGTCGTAGCCTTCGGTTGCCGCGGCATTTACCCCGAACTTCGGGAGTTCTTCATCGCTTAGTGTACCCTGCGTAGCGACCAATTGCACTTGCCAATTATCCCAACTCTCGGTTTCATCCAGTTCAGGTGGTAAAAGCCCGGCGAATCCGGGAGGAGCCGGAGCCGGTGGATAAGTCACCATGAAGAGACCCTGCTGAAGAGCCTGCAACCAATATCCGCCCCAAGGATTCAACTCCATCGTCTGGTAATAGGAAAAGTTGAGGTTATCATAAGCATAGAGGAAAGGAGTGATCCAGCCTTGAAGCCCGGCATCGACAAAGCGATAATAATCGACTCCATCGGTGAACCAGAGCGAATCGCGCGGCAAAGTGACAACCGGCAGAGCGGCTCCGACAATGTTCCAACTCTCATTGAGGGGCAGCCGTGTCGAATCAACTTCGGGCATACCGTCAATGGTAACTGTGTTCTGCTGCGCCAGCGCCAGCCAGTAACCGTAACCGTGGTAAATGTCCCAAGTGCGTCCGTAACCGGTCACGTAATTATAATCGAACACGTAATAAGGTCCCTGAATATCATCACCGAGGAGCATGTCGATATCGGAAGTGGGAGTATGAAGCGGGATGCTCATCAGATGCCAGTTTTGGGCAAAAGTGTTCGCCATCTGGGTCGGGGCGATGTTAAAGGTGTATGCAGTAGTGTCAGCGTTGTAATTCCCCGCCCAATCTTCCGCCTGCACCGCAAGTCTCGCGAATGCGGTGTATATGTTCGGTATATCCCAGAGGTAGCTGGTCGGACCGTTGTCATAGCCATCCAAAGTTGCAAGCAACTCCCAGGTTCCCGGAAGACCGTTCTCCGGTGAATAGAGAACATTTACATATCTAATCGAGGTAATATCGGAGAGAGTCCAGGTAAGAAGCGTCTGTTCGCCTCCAACCAGAATTTCATTATCGACCGGTGCGGTGATTGCTACCTCCGGGGGAGTGCCATCGCCAAGATGCAGGCTGAAAATCCTTGGCACGCCATCCTCGGCAATATAGTTGTATGTCGGATCTTCACGCAGGTTCTTGTATGAGGCGTCAAGTTCATCCCAGAGCACAACTCCCAGGTTGGGGGGATAGCCGCCATTGATCTCGAAGTTGAGACTGATACCATAGGGTTCGACATCGGTAACCACTTCAAAATCATAAGCTTTCCAGAGGTTGGTCAGATCATCGGTGGCATCACGGACATCGACCATATACAATGTTCCGAGCGGATTGACCCAATCATCGTGAGGGAAATAGGCAGCGATATAATTGTTGCCTGGAGGCGCCGGCTTATTGATATCGAGGTCGGGGTCAAACTCATCGCTGGCGAAAGGATCTAAAGCGGCGAGATTGTTTAAATCTCCAATTGTATAACCATGTATACCCGAGAAAACCTCCGCTTGGATGCGAACGGAATTGTAATAGTCAGTAATGTCACGTTCGAAGTCCGCCGTTAGGGATAACTCCGCGCCAACGCCGTCTCCAAAGGTCCCGTTACCTTGTGTATATTGCACCGCGGTGGCGTTTAAAATACGATTCGAGCTGGAATCAAATACCCGATAAAAGATATGATTGCCAGCCGTAAAGCCTGGAGCCCCTTGATCGGTACCATACGTTGTGATGGTGACTGGAAAAGGATTGGCACCAACCAGTTCAACCGTTCCGACACAGACATTATCGCCGCCATCCATGATATCATACATGTCAAAAACCGCGATAATATCACCCGCCACAAGGGATTCCGCAGGATTTGGAGCCATATCGATCATCGCCGCGGTAATCGTAACGGGATAGACTACCGCCGTCGGTTCAACCGGCTCAAATTGCGCCTGCGCCATCCCCGCAGTCAGGAACATTAAAAAAAGACACAAAAGTAAAATTTTCTTCATCGTTTCCTCCTCAACACTTTTAAAACTTCATGCCCGATTAATGCAGATATTTGCCTCTACCTTCATGCCTGGCTTCCAGCACGAGAAACGACCCGAAAATTACCGAAAGATGATTTTTCTCTAATCGAGTGTTCAGATTCTGTGAGGAGACTGCCACGATGAATCATTCCTGGATGCCGTCTTTTCATAGCAATCATTGTCTTTGTCCTCTTTCGGATCGAGTTGAACTCCTCCTCGCTGGGGTAGAGACAAACTGCACCGATCTATTTTATCATAATTTGACGCTTCACTCTCAATTCAAGCAGCCAGTAAGAAAATACTCCTTTTTCCCAGTACTCTCTAGAGAAATCCCATCGGTGATAAAAATTCTATTTCAGAAAAACCAGTTTTTGCTGATGGGTTTCCCCCTCAAAACACACCTGGAGGAAATAGACTCCGCTGCTTAGATGTTGAAATTCATTTGACACATTTATATTGAATATATGGTTCCCCGCAGATAAATAATGAGTATTATCGTATACTATCCTTCCCAAAATATCAATTATTGTAAAAGATATAAGACCATCTTTGGGAATTGCCAACGGCGCTAAAATCGCCCCATTGAAGGGATTTGGATAACACGATCCAATTTTAAATTCCTCCAGGAGTTCAGGTGTGTCGAGGGTGAGAAATGCGTATGCTCCTCTCCCATATCGATTTTTTTCACTCTGTATCACCGGAATCGATTCCCCCCCACTTCGACGCACCTGCGCTTCAATAAAATGCCCTTCGGTAAAGCCGGGCAGATCGAATTGCTCCGACTTTTGCCAGGCGATCACTGGAATCACCGCGGCAGCATCCTCGATCTCCGCCTTCCCTACGATGGCTGATTGATCCAACAATTCGATGATCGCCGGCTGCCTGTTTTGTAGTTTTTCTGAAAGCTGAACCAGCACTGCATAAGGCATTCCGGTTCGTTCCAGGTTGTTTTCCGGTTCAGCGGGTGCGACATCCTGCTCTTGCGCGACAGCTTGGAAAGCGAGTCCGGCACGCTCATAGTGGAAGGTGATATTCTGCGTCACGATCGTCATATACCCTTCCCCGGGACGCATCTCTCCCAAGGTGTTGACCAACTGCGGCACCCACATCCGTCCATCATCCGTTATTACGATCCGTATAATGTCCGCAATCTGAGCCAGAGCCACAGTCGACGGCACACGTACGTCAAACGGATAACCAAACCAGTTCCAGGGTCCGGCGACTAGGTGATATTCGGTCAACTCATCCAGGAGGAAACCCTCTGCGCTGATCTGAGATGCCTGGTTGCAGAAAATACGATACCCGCGGACAACATTGATATTGCCGATTGTGTTTAAAATCGGGGGGAGATACAATCTGCCGTCATCCTGGTAAACGATAACCAGGTTGGGAACGTTGCCGAACACTATATCAGCCTGAAGATCCAAGGGAGCGAGATAGAAAGAGATCATTTCAAAATAGTTGCCGCGAAGCGGCAGAGTCATGGTAATTGTGCTCACGGCTTCCAAATTTACTTCACTGTAAGGTCCGTATCCGAATGTACCGTTTCCATGCCCGCCGAGGTATGTTGCAGCGGCATCCATTTCCCGTTCCCCGTTCCAGATCCGGAAAAACATCGGATTTCCAAGCGTAAATCCCGGCAATTCATAAGCGACTTCCTCACGCCAGGCATTGAAAGCAAGCGGATAGATCCCGGTCACTACTACCGCTCCGACACATAAATCCTCATCGAAAACTGCAATCTCGTCACCTTCGACTAAATCCTCATTATCCATCGTGGCTTCAGCCACCAGTATGGCATAAGGAAGACCGGTAGGAGTCACCGGGTTGAAATGAGTTTCCAAATTTTCTTCCCAGATGATTCGTACCGGATCAGTCGGCTCCGATTCTCCACGGTCGTACAATGCGCTGACTTCGTAATCGTAGATGCCATAAGCCGGAAGCATGTCATTATAGGTAGTTCCATTGGGCGAACCGATCAATTCATCATTTCGATACACGACAAATGAGATGAAGCCGTCGTACTCAGCATGGTTCCAGCTCAGGGAAACATGGCCGGTAATATCATCGAGGGTGGCATTTAAATTATTCGGAGGAATAGGAAACCAGGGCGTGGCTTCCTGGATTGCAGCCTCGGCATTGACTCTGCCGGCGCCCAACAATCCAATATATTGTGGATTATGAGCCTCGATGTTATCGCAGGTGTTCAGCAGAATAGTTTCCAGTTCATCATCGGTTAATTCTGGATTGTAATTCAAGAGCAACGCGGCGACAGCAGCGGCATTCGGAGTCGCCATCGAAGTACCCTGCCAGTTGATATAATCCTGCGGATGGTATTGGTTATTGGAGACCGTACTCCAGATCCCAATCCCCGGCGCACAGAGATCGACCCAAGTTCCGTAGTTGGAAAAATAGGCTTTGATGTCATTTTCATCCGTCGCTGCGACTGCAATCGCGGTCGTATAATAAGCCGGGTAGCAGGGAGCATTAGAATCATCATTGCCTGCCGCAGCGAAGACCAGCACATTATTCGTTCTTGCATATTGGAGAGCATTGGCGAATACGATCGAACCAGTCTCGCCGCTGTAGGAGATGCTGATCACCCGAGCGCCATTGTCCACAGCGTACTGAACGCCTTCCGCAAAATCGTCCCAATAGCCATAAGCAACCAATTCCCCATCCTCGATCATGGCAAACGCTGTCCGTAAGGGCATGGATTTTACATTCCAGGATGCGGCGGCAACCCCGATCTGGTTGTTTGTCGTTGCAGCAGCCGTGCCCGCCACATGAGTTCCATGTCCGCTCACATCCGGAAATACTTCATTATCCGGCGGTCCGTAATCTTCCCCAACGGCGCGATCATGAACTGGAACAGCATTGCCGTGCGACATGAAATCCCATCCGATAATATCGTTTAGATAACCATTGGCGTCATCGTCAATACCGTTGTTATCGGCGAAATCCCATATACCGTTATGATTAAGGTCTTCACCGGGGTTGATATAGATGTTTGCCTCCAAGTCGAGGTGATCTATCCGGCAGCCGGCGTCCAGCGTAGCGATGATGACATCCGAATCTCCGTGATGAACATCCCAGGCGAACGGCAACCGCATCTGGGTCAAACCCCACATATCGTGGATATTGTAGTCGTTTGGTTGAATCTGTGCCTGAATCGGCTCGATTATTTCATAAGAGAGAACATCTTCCCCAATCTGGAAATAATTTACCAGCTCCAGTGCCTCGAACTCTTCTGATTCCACTCGAAACCAGCGGTTCATGCCCAAACGATACCATTCCTCCCGCTGTACTTCATCTTTCGGTATCGGAAATACTGGAGTCAATTTTATCATTCCGGCTGCTTTCGTGTCGATAAATGAAGGCAGTTGGTTTTCTTCACGCACCAGTCGCGAAGCGTCATCGGAAAGTTCGACTAAAAGTCGTGGGGGCAAAGGTGAAGTGGAGGCGGCACCGACCAAGATCAGAACTAAAAGTAAACTGATGATTTTTTGCATTTTCCTGCCACATTTCCCGATTTAAGTATTTGAGATTTCCCGAGTTATTGAAGGCGTCATTCCCACGAAAGTGGGAATCCAGGAATTTCAATATGTTAGGGAAGATCCCGAATTTTCATATAAAAAAGGCACATTTTGTAAGTACTTGTTTTTCCTGGATTCCCGCTTTCGCGGGAATGACATCGCCAGCGCGTTTTTCCAATCTTAGACAGCCTGCTTCGCGGGAATGACACCTTTATACAGGAATGACACTACCAATTAATCTTCCTGTGAACTTTGGAATATCCTGGCTAGGGGAATTATATCTTTAAATATGCTTTTAATTCTATTTTACCAACATCAATTTTCGAATCTCATTCCACCCCTGGACATCAGATGTCGCTTTGACAAAATAGATGCCGGAAGGCTGCTGCGCCGCCTGCCAGATAAAAGGATGAACACCTGCCTGAATTATCCCCTCATGAAGCCGCGCTGCTTCTTTTCCTAAGACATTATAGATAACCACTGATAACTCTGTAGTCATTGGCACCGCTATATCCACTTGTACCGTCGGATTAAAGGGATTGGGATGAACTTCGGTGATAGCGAATTCCTCCGGACTCGATGGATGCTCAACCACTGAATTCAAAGTTGGGAAAACGAGAATATCCAACCTGCCATTGCCGGTGAATGGAACTTCGATCCTCGACTGATGGAGAAGATCGAAATGTCGGTTATCGAACACCGCCTCCACCTGGAATCCCTCGGGAATAAGATGAATATCATTAAAATTGATTTCGAGCAATCCCGCGGTAGATGATTCGAGACGTACCTGCCAATGTAAAACGGGGGAATCGATGTCTAAACTTCGGAAATCACAACGGAATCGGGAGAACCTGGCATCCTCCCACTCAGGATGTTCGATAAACGCTTTGAGGTAGTTGCAAGCATTGGGAGGGGATGGAGGAGCCGGGGAATCATACAAAAGGTCATAGCCAGGCGTAGCGTCTGAAAGTACTCCGATCGAAACCAGATTGTTCTCCACCGAGCCCAATTTAAATTGTATGGGGATTTCCCAGTTTTCGCCCTCAACTCCTTGATCATGGTGAACGAAACGATGGAAACTGTTTATTTTTTCGGAGGTTGGTGGTTGGTCTTCGGGCGGGGCAAGCTCAACATTACCCTCACCCTGACATGGTGGCGGGCTCATCAGCAACGTCAACGATTCCTCGTACGACAGCAGCCAATAACCAGACCAAGGATGTAACTCCTCGACAAGAATATAGCCGGTATCCTGGTCATAACCATAGATGTTAGGATCGATCCACCCCGCGAGCGCGGCCTCGGTGAAACTCAGGATCGCTTCGCCATCGGTTATTTGCAGTGATTCGATTGGAGAAGTAACCGGATACATCGCTCCGATGAGCTGCCAACCGAAATCAAGGGGAATTTCTGTATCGACGATTTCCGGCAAATCCTCTTGATGGGCGACAGAAGCAGCGGTCACCGCCATCCAATAGCCTTCCCCCCGTTCTACCATTCCAACTCGAATATAACCCTCTTCCGGTGAATAGCTGTAGGTGAAAAATGGCGTCTCCAGTCCATCAAAAATTGTATAGGGATCATTGTCATCGGTCGCCAATGGAACACTCGCCAGGCTCCAACCCTCATCGAACGCCTTGGTCAGATCGAAGGGTCCAATATCGAAATCCTGGAAAGTGGTATCATAGAAAGAGGCTTCATTTAATCCAATCAACCGAAGCAGCCCCTCGACACTATAGGTCGCCGCTGGAGTTGTCCAGGTTGTATTCAATTCCGTATCTAGTTCAAAATTTATCAAACTGTCGATAAAATCCCATGTATCTCCATCATCCAATGAATAATGTAAGACAATATATTCAATAGGTGAACCACTTTCCGCTGTCCAGATTATTGTATAAGTCTCATTATCATCAAACAAATTATCATCATCATTGGGATAAACAAATTCAAGAATCGGTGGAGTCGCCCCTTGACCGCTCAAGGGAACATCGATAGAGGTGCGGGTGGGTTCCGGATCATTGCTGATGATGGTGATCGTCGCGGTATAAGCGATGACATCGGTCGGAGAAAAAGAGACTGGTAGATTGGTGCTTTCATCCGGTGCCAGGCTGGTCATGGTCTGACCGGCATCTATCGTGAAGGCGTCGTCCCCATCCAGCGTAATCGATAAGAGGGTCAAATCCGAAATGCCGATATTGGAGATAATCAAATTAACTGTTTCTGTAGTATTGATACCGACATAGCCAAAGTCGATGGCATCCTGGGAAAGATCGATAATCGGTTGAAAAACGCCATCGCCGTCCAAAAGTACGGAAAAACTGTTGCGCTGCAGATGATTATCTTCCATTCCAATATAAGTCTGGTAATTGCCAGTAACATCGGGGATAAAAGTGACTTCAACGTCGAATGACTCATCGATTCCTACTGTAAATGAGGAAGGATTGAATTCATAATTGTATGGGTAATCTAATGCAGTGATATTATCCACTTCGTAATCACGGGTCCCACGGTTTGTGAAAGTCAAAATCCACGAATCAGATTGATCTCCTATATTTACATCACCGAAATCATGACTATTTTCAGAAACAGTAACCCAGGGGTAAGACTCATAAAAGGCATACAATGTGACATGTGAAATATGGGTTCCGCCAAAATAACGTTCTCCACTGTTGATCAGACGTATGATTTCATGGTTTGGCTGAGTGAATTCATACTGGTCGCTGTCATCCCAAATTCTATAGAAAATTTCATCGCCAGGAGTGTAGGCGGTGGCGCTGAGTGGACCATATTCAGTGAAAACGCCTCCACCTTCAATAATGAGAGCTGCAACACAAATACCAGAGCTGAAAACCCCAATTTCATCCCCGATACTCAATTCTTCATCTTCGATCAGCGCATCATCGATTACGATAACATGCGGCTCTTGCGCCCCTTCAACGGGGATAAAATGGGGAGCAGGAACACCCTCACCTGTCAGGAATAAAGAGTAATGATTTTCGGGGGGAATGTTGGACTCCATAACCAGATAGGTCTGATAAGTAAATTCTTCCTCGGGTGAGAAGACAACATTTACACTCAGTGATTCTCCCGGTTCAATTGTAAAAGATGTCGGTTCAAACGTGAAGATCCCTTGGTACTCGTCAACGCCAAGATAATACACCTCCAGATCGCCGGCGCCTTCATTGGAGACGACTAATAGCCACGGTTCGGAATCATAGCCAACATATACCTGCCCAAAATCATGGACATCTTCAGATAATGTCAGCCAAGGTTGGTACACATCGTAGGCATATAAGGAGACATCGGTGTAACTATAAAATTCATTAAAATTCCTATCTCCATTGTTGAGTTGTACGATGATATCACCATTAAGCTGATCATATTCATGTACATTAAGTGTATCCCAGATTTTAAAAATGATTTCATTCCCCGGTGTATGGGCGGTGGAAACCATCGGCGTGAAAAAACCCATAAAAACTTGGGAGGCGACACAGGTTTCACCGCTGAAAACGCCAACTTCATCGCCAAAGTTTAAATCACTTCCGTTCACCTGGACTGTAGTCAGAAAGATGGCGTGTGCCTCCTGCATCCCTTCCTGGGGCTGATAATGTTGGGCTGAGGCAAGATGTGCCAGCAGAACAAGTATACAAAGCACTGGATATCTTAATACCCGGATCATCATATCTCCTATTTCGACGTGAGAGGCAGGATTGTATTGAGATTTAAGGATTGTGGATCACGGATTTTAAGGAATAATCCAAAATCCTCCAATCACAAATTCGTAAAAAGAAACCACAGTCAAGCGCCGTACCGTTTAGAGGTTGGCGCTTGACTGTGACGAATTTGAAGCTACTTCAGATACATGAGTTTCTGAACAGCCTGCCATCCAGTGTCCGAAGATACGCGGAGGAAGTAGATACCAGCGCTTCCTTCAGCACTCCAGGATAGTTTCTGATACCCAGCTTGTACAGTTCCAAGATCGATTACGGAGACTTCACGTCCGAGCAGATCATATACACTGGCGGTGAGCTGAGTTACCTCGGGAACAGCGACGACAACTTGCACCGTCGGGTTGAACGGATTCGGATATGCCGCCACGATGGCGAATTGATCCGGTATGCCGGTAAACCGATGGTTTACATAGTTCTCTTCGTTGGAAATGGTAATCTGGAACTCATAACGTCCAGTGTAATTGAAGGTAAAGGAAGGTGTTTCACGCAGATCGACCTGAACGCCTCCATGATTGACCAACGCCACGCAACCTTCGGGAATGATCTCATCGATTCCTTCAAAGCTGACGGTAACCGCACCTCGGTGAGTCGCTTCCACTCTGGCGTTCCAAATCAAGGTGGTCTCTTCACCCATGGCGGCGCGAATGTCCTGGCTGAACAGAGCGCCAGTAGGAACACGCCACTCGCCGTGGTTGAAGGTTATCCGCACCCGATTCGGATTCGCCGCACTTGGAGGAGTCGGGACATCATAAGCGACATCATAAATGTCACTGGCGTCTTCATTCACGCCAAAACCTGCCAGACGATCAACCGCACCGTTGGTTGTGACCACAATCGGAACATACCAATTATTCTCATTGGGTTCATTGACCAAAACGTCGGCAGCCGGAGGTCCAGGATAGGGTGCATAAGTGATCATCTGGATATTCGGTTGCAAGACATACATCCAGTAGCCAAGCCACTCTTCCAGGGAATCACGCAGTGCATAGCTGTTGTCAAAATAGCCATACAAGTGAGGCAGGATCCACTGAGGCGGCGTACTCCAGGCATCCTCAAAGCTGCGGATGGTCTGTCCATCGGTGAAGAACAGATCATTGTTCTTATGAACTGTAGTCGGTAGACCGCCACTGATGATGTTCCAGTCCTGATTCAGATCCAATACAGTTGAATCGATCTCAGCGGTTCCATCGATGTCGGCATAATGGGTTTCGGCATTCGCCACCCAGTAACCGGGACCTTGGTTGATTTCATGAATAATACCGTAACCAGCCGCTGCGGTATAGTCATAGACGAAATGGGTTCCATCGCCGAAGACATAATCGGTTGGTGTGTTACCCGGATCAAGCACTAATGGAATGCTGAAGAGATACCATCTATCCCCTTCAAAGAGGTACGACCGGCTGGTCGGAGCCATCTTGAAGAAATAGTCCGTTTCGGTGCTGTCACGATTGCCTGCCCAATCCTCAGAAGCGATGAGGAGTTTGCAGTACATCGCATAGATGCTGGGAACAACCCAATCGTACTCATTCAATCCAAGAGCCGGACGATAGAATTGGCAATCAAATTCTGTCCATGTTTCACCGGCGTCCGTCGAGTAAAAGATATTCGCCATGTACATTTCAGTCACATCGTCGAATGTCCATTGAACCGTGTTGCCAGCGCCTTCATAGACGATTTGATCTTCTTCGGGTAGAATGATCTCGGTGACCGGAGGCGTTGCATCTCCCAATCGAAGATTGAACAGCTCATGAGTATCTTCCAGAGCATTGCTTGTAAAGGTGTAGACATCCTCATAACGGATATTCTGGAAAGAGTCCGTGCTGACATGGTACATCACTACACCGAGGTCTTCATCGTAATCGACGTTGATCGTGAATGCAAGGCTGACCTGACGTCCATTAAAATCGGTATCCGTGTAATACTCATAGACCTTGACCGCATTGGTCAGGTCATCCGCACCATTTCGGATGTCCAGCATGAACATATCGCCGAATACGCTGTTCCAATCGTCCGCATCATCAGGACCATGGGGGAAATAAACTGAGAGGTAGGTGTCTTCCGGTGGAATCGGTTCCGGGGCGTCAAGTGTCAGATCATATCCATCTTCCGCACTGCCGTCAAGTCCGGCGATATTTCCACCGTCACGATACCAACGACCGGCGATGCTTTGCAGTTCAGCATCGATCGTCACGGAATTGTTGAAAGTACGCACCCGCAGGAAGTCCGCTGTGATTGTTACTCTCGTCGTACCTTCCTGGTTGCGCAACACTGTTGGACCTGAGATATAGGTGTAAGTTGCTTGCAACTCACGGGTATAATCCATCAAGTAGATATAGAAGGAGTAATCATGGTTGATCGTGAAGCCAGAGGCGGTAATTGTAACCGGACCAACCAACTCTCCGAGAAGCTGATAAGCTCCGATGCAGGTTCCATTTCCAACATCGAAAACTGCAATCTCATCCCCGGTGGACAATATGTAGGGATCGTCAGTCGGATGATTGGTGACCGTTGCAGCATCGATCTGGAAGGCATGAGATTGTCCGATAATGGGATCAACCGGGGTAAAATGCCTGCTCACATATCCTTCACCACTCAGTGCAACAACTTCTTCGCCACCATTCGAGTAGATAGTCATGTCAACAGAGTACACCATCTCTTCAGTAGGCGCAAAAGTTACCACCATGCGTTGCATGTCGCCCGGAGCGATGGTGAAACCATAGACTGGATCACCGTTCTGCATCTGGTTGGCGATAAAGCCCTCGTCGCTGAATAGAACATCACCGAGGATCAGATTCTGCGCACCATTGTTGAAAATGCGCAAGGTTTGGGAAGTAGTGGAATTCGGAGGAATTTGACCGAAATCGATCGCATTCCTTCCGACATCCAAGACTGGCGGACCAGGGGAATTAGCCGCCAAAGTGCATTCTGCGAGAATCGGAAATGCCGGGAAGAAACCATCGTGGTTCGGAGCTTCCGGATTAAAAGTCGGAGTAGCCGACACTTCAAAGCCGCCCAGATCACTCCAGACTTTGAATAAAATCAAATGACCGGCGGTAAATCCCGGAAATCCATTCCCCGGATCAGCTTGTAAAGTGACAATCCCAAGCGGATTCTCTTCATCAATCAGAACTGTAACGACCGATGCACCGACACACAGGTCGCTATCGAAAACACCGATTTCGTCACCCGGCAACAATGGAACCAAATCAATTGTCGCGTCAGTTACAAAAATCGGGAAAGCCGTCTGACCTTGATTGGCGACGGGTTCAAAATGCGTCTGCCCGAATGCCAAGCCAGTGAAGGTCAGAATGACTACCATGAAAAGTACTGCGTTTTTCAGAAATAATTTTCTCATCGTAACTCTCCTGGCTGAAATGATACCTTTTCACCGGAATTTCATCTGTAGCACGGGCGTCTCGCCCGTGTCTCTCGACGGGCGAGACACCTTGTAAGCCCATTCACACGGGCGAGACGCCCGTGCTACGCAACGTTGATGAAATCCTCGGAATCTATCGATTTATCTTTTCTTATCGATTTATCTTTTTTTACTGAATTTAAACTGAAAATCCTTCCCCCCTCACACCCCGGCAAAAGGGGTGTAAGGGAGGATTACAAACTGTTGTACTTCTTACTTCAGCAGGAGAAGCTTCTGCATGCTGACCTGATCTTTGAAACGCACTTGTAGGAAGTAAACGCCACTGACCAGATCGCTGCCGCTCTGACCTGCATCGAAGACGAAGCGATGATGTCCTGCTTCATACTGACCGCTGGCTGTCGCCAACTGCTGCCCTAACACGTTGAACACGGTGAAGGTGACTTCCCCTGTTGATGGAAGAGCAAATGGTACGGTCACGACTGGATTGAACGGATTCGGATAACCCTGCTCGACCACAAATTCTGTCGGCATCGGAACTTCGCCCAATGACAACTCAGCAAATGCGCCTTGACCGAAGATCAATGGTTCAGCGTTTTCTGAAACAGCCGGAAGCTTCACACCCGAGGCGTTCTTGACGACGTAGCTGATCTCATTTCCAGTCTGGAAACCGGAGAGATTGTATTCCGAAGCGCCGCCCCACGCTGTTACCGGCGTGAACTCCAAGTCATCAAGCACAATGCCCTTACCTACCAGAAGGCTGCCATCATACAGATCAACGGTAGCAGGATTCATGGCAAGTAATTCATCGGAGAAGCGAACCAGGACAGTGTATGGCAGACCGGTTGGCAGTGGTGCACCCTCAGCAACCGGCAGTTCATACGCTTCCTCCTCGTACGCCATCAACCCGACATCGTTGAAGGTAAAGATGATATTCACGTTTGTATTACGCAACATCACCCTATATCCTTCTCCGGGCTGCATCATACCAATGGTGTTGAAGTTATACCGCGGGATGTACATCCTCGAATCATCTGTCTGCACCATGTCGATATTCGCCGTGATGCTCGAGAGCGCAATCACTGGGCTCACCGGATGGTCAAATGGATAGCCCATGAAGTTCCAACGGTTCGGCTGCAAGGTGAATTGACGATTGACATCCATTGGTGAACCGAGGATGGTTAAGGTTGTCTGCGCACCTTGATTCAGAACACGATAGCCTTCGGTATTATCGAGGTTGCCGATGGTGTTCAGGTTGTACTGCGGCACAACCATACCGCCATGATCGTCTACCGCGATTGTAATCGTCGGCACAGTACGGAAAATCGCCAACGCATTTCGGTTCTCCGGCACCAGGTAAGTCGAAATCAACTCGAAATAGTTCGAGTGCAGCAAGATATCGAGCGGCTGAACTATCTGAGCTTCGAGGTACAGCGTAAAGCTGGTGTTGTTCGCTCCGAATCGTCCATTGCCAATCGTGTAGGTTGGAATACCACCGTATTCTTCACCGT
>CAZCRQ010000005.1:17667-28624 GCA_964501095.1 uncultured bacterium
CACCGTATTCTTCACCGTCGGCAAAAGTCCAAATGAAGAATGTCGCTTCATTTCCCTGGGTGAAGCCGGGTGAGTTGCCGACGCGTCCAAAGGCACGGATCTGCATATTCTGCGGACCCGCAGCTTGCACACGTGCAGCCCCTACGCACAGCACTCCATCGTAAATCCCGATTTCATCGTTAGGTTGTAACGATACGCCATCAAACAAGGCATCGAGAATGTTGAAATCGTTCCGCAACGACGTCTGGGCAACTGGTGCGAAATGACGCACACTGCGAGAAGTTAAATTCGCAATTGCATAAGCGCCGGTGCCAAAGTTGCCGTTGCCGTACCGATATGTCGCAACAGCCGGGAAGATCTCGTTCAAAGCGATCGAATAGACACGATATGAAATCGGATGACCAGCAGTTGCTCCTAGGAGACCGTATTGCGGATCACCCATCCAGGCATTGATCGAAACGGGCCACGTTCCAGTCACCAACGCCACACCAACGCACAGGTCGCCGTCATAGACTGCGATCTCGGCGTAGGGAAGAAGGCTGACGAAATCAAGCAGTGCTGATTCGACAATGATCGGATAGGAAATTCCCGTTGGGGCTACCGGCATGAAGTGATACTGGTAAATTCCCGTACCCGATACGTTGACACGCATCGTCGCTTCATCCGGATCATTGCTGAGGATGGTAATCTGACCAGTGTAGCTTCTCACTTGAGTCGGTGTGAAGTTCACATTCAAGATCTCCGAACCGCCCGGCTGAATCGCCGTGTTGCCCAGCGGAGTCAAGGTGAAGCCAGTGTCATAGCGACCCATCGCGATGGAGAGAATGTTCAGCACCACTCCACCTTCATTGGTAATGGTCACCGGCAAGATGGAGGTGGTATTGATGTTGACATTGCCAAACGGAAGCGTCAATGGTGCGACTGCAATATCCGGAGCTATACCGGTACCGGATAGAATCACATCGAGTTGCGGCTGATCCGGATCATCGCTCAGAATTCTCAGTGTCCCGGTATAATTAGTCGCCAAAGTGGGATGGAAACTAATTGTCAATGATCTCATCCCATTTGGCTGAATCTGAACATTCTGGAACGCTGGTGCGGTGAATCCAGTACCTGTGACTATCGCCGAGGCAACGTTCAATACCCAACCGCCGAGGTTCGAGATTTCTACGGTGTAAGTTGCGGTTGTATTGATCGGTACGCCGCCAAACGCTACTACTTCATCAGAAACAGCGATATCAGGCGCCAGACCGTGACCGGAGAGCGCAACAACAAGTTCCGGATTTGCCGGAGCGTTGCTTAAAATCGTCAATGCGCCGGTGAAAAAGTCAGCCTGGTTTGGAATAAAGCTGACATTCAACGTCGCACTGCTATGCGGAGCAATCTGGATGTTGGTGAAGTTGGGTACACGGAACCAAGCGCTGCCCTGTGTAATCGCTGCCGAATACACCATCAAGGGCCAACCGCCAGGATTCGATATTGTTAAATCCCACCTCGCTTCAGTATTGACGTGGACACCACCAAAATCATGTTCCATCGCCGAAAGTTCGATACCTTGCTGTAAGCCTTCACCCATCAATCCAACTGTCAATTCGCCTTCATCCGGATCGTCACTGAGGATAGTGACCGCACCGTTGAAGATTCCGCCAGCTAGTGCGTTGAAGGTGATCGGCATGGTGATTGAACCACCCGGCATTAGGATCTCATCGAAAATCGCATCCGCCGAGAATCCTTCACCGGAAACAGATGCAGAATAGACCATCAAATCCCAACTGCCTACGTTCATAATTCCAAGGTTCCAGGTTGCTGATGTACCTACCTGGAGTCCGCCGAAGTTATGCGAAACAGCCGAGGTGGCTATATCCTGCTGTAAACCGTTACCGGTAAGATATACTGTTACGTTACTTTCATCCGGGTCGTTGCTGGTAATGGTGACTTGACCTTCATAAGCCTGTACCGCCATTGGGGCAAAGGACACTGTCAGAATTTCCCCGCCGCCCGGGACTATTGTTACATCCATAAAGTCAGGCGCGGAGAATCCGTTCCCGCTTACTACTGCGGAGTAAACTACCAGATTCGCTTCGCCTTCGTTATAGATTGTGAGATCCAGACGGGAAGTTGTTCCAACAAGAACGCCGCCAAAGGGCAAGGCATCAGGGGAAACAGCGATATCCGGAATTAAACCGACACCAAGGAGCTGGACCCCAACCACTGGATTCATGACATCGTCACTCCAGATGGTTGCTGCGCCTTCATAAGCGATCGCTTCAGTCGGGCTGAAGGTGATCGGCAGATTGACAAAACCGCCGACCGGAATTACTCCCGTCCAAGCATCCGCATGGAATCCTGCTCCCTGCACCACCCAATCAGATACTGTGAGCGGATAACCGCCGACATTATAGATCGTCAGATCCATTACAGCGGATTCTCCAACTGGTACCGCACCGAAGTTGAGTTCCGGTGCCACCGAGATCTCCGGACGTACGCCGGAACCATAGAGGTCGACAACAACTATCGGATCGTTCGGATCATTGCTGGTGATTGTCATGGCGCCTGTATAATACTCAGTCCAATCCGGAGTGAAGGTAAGACCGACAATTGCTGAGCCGCCGGCTGGAATAACGCCAGAATAACCGTCACTCCAGAAACCTTCGCCTGTGACGACTGCGGATGCTACATTCAAGTCCCAACTGCCAATGTTGTAAATCTCTATCTCACCAGTCACCGTCACATCGATCAGGTTGGCGCCGAAGTCATACATCCCGACGACTTCGAGATCCGGAGCCAAACCGGTTCCCATCAATCCTACTACCAATTCAGGATTGTTGTCATCGTCGCTCATCAGGGTAATCCAACCCTGATAGAATCCAGCCGCAGTCGGCGCAAAGGTGATCGGCATATCGACGGTACCGCCTGGATTGATAACTACATCCATAAGCGGATCACCCGCAAAACCTTCACCTGCAACCGTTGCAGAATACAGGTTCAAGTCGTAGTCGCCAGTATTACTGATGACCAGTGTCCAGCTATCGCTGCTGTTGAATGCCACACCGCCGAAATCATGCTCGATTTCGTTCACCCCGATAACCGGAGCGAGACCGGTGCCAAAGAGATCGACTACCAGCAACGGTTCATCAGGATCATCACTGGAAACATCGATCACGCCATTGAAGTTGCCGGCATAAGGCGGGGTGAAGAAGACATCAAAGAAGGAACTCTCGCCCGCTGGAATAACCACACCGGCGTACGGATTCCCATAGAAGCCTTCACCCATGACATCAGCCGAAACTGTCAGATCCCAGGTGCCGACGTTGAAGATCTCCAACGTCCAGGTTGCTGTGGTGTTTGTGCGGATCGGATCAAATGTATGCTCGGTTACACCAGCCAGATCGATGTCCGGCGCAGCACCCCAACCCATTAGGTTCACTACATAAGCACCTTCATCACCCAACGGATCATTGTTGAATATCGTCAACGAGCCGGTATACTCTATCGTTTCTGTCGGATTGAACCACACCGACATAAAGATCGAGCTGCCAGCAGGAATAGTAACCTCATTCAACGGCTGTGCGGAAAATCCATTGCCCATCACTTCTGTTGTTTCGATCACCAGATTCGCATCGCCAACGTTCCTGATCTCCAGATCCCACGCCGCTTGTGTGTTGATCAACACATTGCCGAAGTCGTAGAAATCAGCCGAAACTTCGATATCCGGGGCAATACCATAACCGGACAACGCTACTTCAACCGCTGGAGAATCGGGGTCATTGCTGTTGATGGTCAATGTTCCTGTGATCTCGCCAACATCCTGGGGATGGAAACTCACTGGGAACTGGAAGTGATCACCAGGCACCACTACTAATGGCATCTCTACCGCCACTCCGAACGATTCCCCATCATCTATCACCATCGATGAGACAACCAACGGGAGGTTACCTATGTTCGTGATCACCAACGGGTAGTTGGTATTCGATCCCACCAACCGGTTGCCGTAATTGATCGAATAACGATCCAACTGAATATCCGATTCTCCAACCGGTTCATCCGCCAGGATCACCTGGCAGTATGGTCCATATCCAAACATCCCGTTTCCGTAAGTGAACATGAAGTAGGTCTCGACTTCCATCCTCGTGCTGTGATCGTACATGGAGAATGAGATCGGATTGCCGGGAGTGAATCCCAAAAGACCTTGTGCAGGATCTCCCTGCCAGGCTGTGATCGGCAGGGGCCAAGTATCGCCTACTACGTACGCGCCTACTATCAGCTCACCATCCAAAACAGCTACTTCATCACCCGGTACCAACAATTCTCCACCGATCGTGGCTTCCATCACCACTACCGACCACGGTATACCAGTCTCTGGTACCGTCTCGAAATATGGAAGTCCGACACCCAAGAGATCGACCATCACCGGATGATCGTTGTTGTCAATTGTCAACAGACCATTGTACGGACCAACAAATTCCGGATGGAACTCCACACCCACTGTCGCCGAACCACCAGGTATGATTATGCCCTGGTAATCCTGGGCAAGTGTGAAACCGTCACCAGTCACCATTGCGCCGTAGACTTCAAGGTCTGCATTGCCAACGTTGTAAATCGTTACATAATCAGGAAAAACAAAACAAATCGGTCGTGGACCAAAGTCGAGTTCATACCTGTCCAGTTCGACCACCGGAGCCGGTACAGGAAGACCATTGCCATAGAGGTTTACCACAATCTCGCCCTCATCCGGGTCGTTACTAGTGATCGTGATCCAACCTTCATACGGTCTGACTTCGGTCGGCATGAAGAAAACGTCGAAGAAGGAATCATATCCAGGCTGCAGCATGACACCGTAGTTCTCTGGTCCGCTGAATCCATCGCCTGTTGTCACGATATCAAACGTCAGGTTTGCCTGACCCCAGTTTGATACCATTAAAGTCCAACCTTCGGACGTTTCACCGATAATGACATCGCCGAAATTATTCTCACTCGCCGAAACCTGGATATCCGGGACAATACCGACACCCATCAGATCAACCATTGCTGGTTCATCGTTGTTGTTGATCTCCAGCGTTCCAGCATAACCGCCTTCAACTCCAGGCGCAAAGGTCACGGAGACATAATCGGAACCGCCAGGTGTGATAATCCCCTGGAAATCACGAGTCAGCGAGAAGCCTTCACCAAGAACCATTCCGCCGTATACTTCCAGATCGGCTTCACCAACGTTGTAAATCGTTACATCCAACGTTGCCTGATCACCGACCGGCACTTGACCAAAATCGAGTTGATAGGTGTCGAGGCTTATCTGCGGTACAGGGATCGGAATACCCACGCCACTCAGATCAACCATCGCCGGTTCATCGTTGTTGATGATCTCCAACATTCCAATGAAATCGCCGACAGTTCTCGGGGTAAAGGTTACGGAGACATAATCGGAACCGCCAGGTGTAATAATCCCCTGGAAATCTCGAGTCAGCGAGAAGTCTTCACCATGAATCATTCCGCCGTATACTTCCAGATCGGCGTCACCAACGTTGTAAATCGTTACATCCAACGTTACCTGATTACCTAACATCACTTCACCAAAGTAAAGTTGATAGGTGTCGAGGCTGATTTGCGGCAATGGGATTGGAGAACCCATACCATACAGGTTTACGACAACCTCACCCTCATCTGGATCGTTCGAGGTAATGGTGGCAAAACCTTGATAGAATATCTCTTCTATCGGGGCAAAGGTAAATGTATAATTCACCATTCCGCCGGGAGTCAATACCACACCTTGAGCGGTCGGACCGATAAAGCCCTCGCCAGCAGTCGATATGTCGAAGGTGAGGTTCGCCTCCCCAACGTTGCTCACAGTCAGCACCCAATTTGAGGTCGTACCAACTGTAACGTCGCCGAAATCATACTCATAAGCTGACACTTCGATGTCTGGAGCAATTCCGTTACCAGACAAAGCCACTGTAACAACAGGTTCATCCGGGTCATCGCTCTCAATCACCACCACACCGGCATGAGGTCCGACAAACGTGGGATGGAAGGTCACCTGCAATTGGTAATCTCCACCGGCAGGGATGGCGAATGGATCCAATTCGCCAACCGCAAAGTTCTCGCCATCATCGACATAGATTGCCGAGATATTCAACGGCAGATTGCCTTCATTCGAGATCACAACCGGATAGTTGGTAGTTGTACCGATCACCCGGTTCCCGAAGTTGATGGCATAGCGATCCAAGGCGATATCCGGCGCTCCCACCGGCACATCCGCCAAGACCACCTCAGCAAATGGACCATAGCCGAATGTTCCATTTCCTTGGATGAACATGGAGTATGCTTCGATATCCACATCATTGCTTTGGTCATACATTCGGAAGAAGATCGGGTTGTAGGGAGTGAAACCGGGAAGTTCATAAGCGGGATCACCTTGCCAGGCAGTAACCGAAAGCGGCCAGGGTCCAATGAGAGCTGCACCAACGCAGAGATCGCCGTCGAATACACCAATCTCATCGCCCGGAACTAACGTTTCACCACCAATCGTGGCGTCATCGACAATGATCGACCACGGTAATCCTGTCTCTGGAACCGGCGCATAATGGACGCCCAATTCTCCTACACCCATGAGATCGACAGTTACCAAATGATCGTTATTATCTATGGTCAACAGACCATTATGAGGTCCTTCGACTTCCGGGGCGAAAGTGACGGTGAGGTCATGATATCCGCCCGGAGGTACAATGCCGGTCCAGTTATCACTAGCGAAACCGACACCATCTACGGTAGTGCCGAAGACTTCCAGGTCGGCAGTACCATTGTTGTAAATGGTTACACCCAGCTCTGCCTGTTCACCGATCAGCACTTCGCCGAAATTGAGTTCATAAGTACTTAGATCGATTTGTGGAACAGGAACAGGAACACCCATGCCGGAGAAGTTGACGACGACTATCGCTTCATCCTCATCATTGCTATTGACGGTAAGAGTACCGAAGTATTCAGTCGCTTCGAGAGGAGCGAAAGTGACGTATATATTTACGAAATCTTCGGGGGGAATGATTCCCGTCCAGGTTTCACCCATAAATCCAACACCTGTTAATTCCATGCTTGTAATCTCGAGGTCACCAGTACCAATGTTACTGATGGTCACCTCGACTGTGGCGTCATTTCCAATAAAAACTTCGCCAAAGTCATGGGCTAACAGGGAAAATTCGATTTCTGGAGCCGGAGGTGGAGGAATATATCCTGCATACAGAGTTACCTGGGCGAATGGACCATACCCGAAGGTTCCATTACCGACCGTATACTCCGCCACTACATCGTACTCCGTTTCTCCACTGAGATCCCAGATGTAATAGGTGATCGCATGACCGGGGGTGTAACCGGGCAGATTATAAGCCGGATCACCTTGCCAGGCGGTAATAGAGAAGGGCCATTCCTGCGGGTCGCCAACCACACCGGCACCGACGCAGAGCGCTCCATCGAACACGCCGATTTCATCTCCCAGCGTCACCGGAACCATATCGATCACGGCATTGTCGACCACGATCGCATAAGGAATACCGGTAGGTTCGACAGGTTGGAAATGATACTGCGGTGGTGGTACAACGCCGTTACCCATCAATGCCACTTCGACCGCTGGTTCATCCGGATCATTGCTCGCAATGACCAAGGTTCCCTGGTAAGGAATTGCTGCGGTTGGAGAAAATGTCACCGGCAGAATCTCCGAACCACCAGGGGTGATAATCGGATTGAATGGCGGCACAGAAAATCCGTCTCCCAGAATCTGGGCAAAGATTACTGTCAGATCAGCATTGCCGACATTGAACACTTCCAGCTGAGCGGTGGTCGCTTCACCAACGATGATATCTCCGAAGTTCCATTCCGTGTGGGAAAGTTCAATATCCGGTTCGGGTGCGGCAAGTCCCAATCCCATCACACCAATCACCACTTCCGGCTCATCAGCGTCATTGCTGTAAATCGTGCAAGCGCCGATGTACGGGATAGCTTCGGTTGGAGCGAAGGTGATGGTGAAAGTATGATTATCGCCGGGAGGAATAATTCCTGTCCAGACATCGCCGGTGAATCCTGCGCCGGCGTATTCCATTCCGGTGATTTCCAGATCGCCTTCGCCAAGGTTGTCGATGACGACATCAGTTGTGGATTCCTGACCAACCAACACTCCGCCAAAATCATACGCAATCGGATTGACGTCGATTTCCGGCTCGCCTTGAGGTATTTGACCGACATAAAGAGTCAACTGAGAATACGGACCATAACCGAAGGTACCGTTGCCTTGGGTGTATACCGCTTCTGCT
This sequence comes from uncultured bacterium, assembly GCA_964501095.1. Classification (GTDB taxonomy): domain Bacteria; phylum Electryoneota; class Electryoneia; order Electryoneales; family Electryoneaceae; genus CAZCRQ01. The sequence continues at coordinate 25,962 of CAZCRQ010000005.1, forward strand.
GGATACTCCGTTTCACCATCGAGATCCCAGATATAGAAGATCATCTGGTGTCCGATGACATAACCGGGAAGCTGGAATGCCGGATCACCCTGCCAAGCGGTAAACTGGAAGGGCCATTCCAGAGGATCGAGAATAGTTCCGGCGCCTACGCATAAGTTGCCGTCGAATACACCAATCTCATCTCCAGCGTTCACGCTGACCATGTCGATATAAGCATTATCGACAATGATCGCATAGGGCATACCTGTATCAGGAACAGGTTCAAAGTGCGGACCACCCGCCTCCTCATAACCTATTCCGTAGAGGTTGATGACCACTGCCGGTTCATCGGGATCGTTGCTGTAAACCGTGCAGGTTCCTGTATACTCGATGGCTTCGGTTGGAGAAAAGGAAATTCCGAAGTTCAAGTATTCAGGAGCGCCCGGAGGAATGATTCCTGTCCAGGTACCACCAGTAAATCCAGCCCCAGCATACTCGATACCGGTAATCACCAAATCTGCGGAACCAAGATTGCCGACATAAGCATCGATGGTTACACCTTCGCCGATAAGAACCTCACCGAAGTTATACTCTGTTGGAGTAACCACGATGTTCGGTTCAGGCACCGCCACACCTAATCCCAACAATCCCACGACAACTTCAGGCTCATCGCTGTCATTACTGTAAATCGTGCAAGAGCCGGCATAGGGGATGGTTTCAGTTGGAGCGAAGGTGATGGTGATTATATGGTGGTCGCCGGGAGGAATAATTCCCGTCCAGACATCGCCGGTGAATCCAGCGCCGGCGTATTCTATTCCGGTAATTTCCAGATCGCCTTCGCCAAGGTTTTCGATGACGACACCAACTGCGGATTCCTGACCCACCAACACTCCGCCGAAGTTATGCGTCAATGGTAATACCGAAATGTCGGGCTCCGGTGGAGGGGCTTCCCCAGCCGTAAGGGTTAATTGAGCATAGGGACCATAGCCAAAAGTCCCATTGCCGACTTGATACGTGGGAGTCGCTTCATATTCAATATCAGTTGAGGCATCCCAAATACGAAAAACCATGGTATGTCCAATGACATACCCTTCCAATTGATAAGCAGGATCTCCACGCCAAGCGGTGACTGTCAAGGGCCAAGTATCCGCCACGGATGCGCCGACACATAATACACCGTCAAAAACTCCAACCTCATCATTCGGGGCTACATTCTGCCCGTTCAAGATGGCGGAGAAGACTATTACTGCGTATGGCTGACCCGTTGGCGGTACTGGAGTGAAGTGATCTTGTGCTAACGCTGCTCCCGTTAACATCAACAAGACCACAAACAAAATACCAAATCGCCTCATTGATTTCTCCTTATAATAAATGAACGTTCTAAAATGGTTTCAATGTTCTTGATTTTAAACCATTCTTCTTGTCTTGTTGGATAACTCTTCTGCCTCCTTACATTGAAAACTAAGGTTATAGTGATTGTCGCTATGAATTAAACAGTTGCCCTTATTTCAACAGCATAACCTTTTGCTGAAAACGCTGTTCTGTGAACTGAACCTGGAGGATATACATCCCGCTGACCAGATCATGCTGAAGGGGAGAAGAATCAAGAAGGTAGCGGTGTCTTCCGGCATTAAAGACTTCTTTCACTTGAAATACCTGCTGACCCAGGATATTATAAAGGCTGAAGGATACCGTACCAGCTTTCGGAAGTGCAAAAGGAACAGTCAAGGTTGAGTTAAAAGGATTGGGGTATCCATTGCTCACTGAAAATTCAACAGGGAGCGATCCTAGCATTAGATGTAACGTAAGATAAGGATTCTGACCGAAGAAAGCTGTGCTCTCAGACACATCGACCGAAATACTCGATCCATCCGCAGCGAGGAGATCGATCAGTACCGGATCGCCCGGAGTGAATCCCGGCAACCCATGAGATGCTGAGCCCTGCCAGGCTATTACTGCCGTTGGACCATCATCACTGATCAGACTCCTGCCAACCAGGAGATCTCCATCCCACACTTCAATCGAAGCTGGATGCCAAGCGCGTAACTCGTTACTACAATATACGAGTATGGGATAAGGCAATCCCGTGGGATAGGGTTCGCTCTCTATTTCCGGCAAGCTCTCGGCATCGTATCCTAAATGAATAGCGTAACCTACCGGAACATCGTAGGTCAAGGTTACATTTTCATTGGTCATCACCATGTATCCTTCACCCGGTGTCATATTTCCCATCGTATTGATCAGACCGGGGATCCAGAGTTCCCCTTGGTCGTTCACCACAATTTCAAGAGCCTCCTCGATTGAACTCAGCGCAAGGTCTACGGGAACTTCTAAATTAAAGGGAAAACCGATCCAATTGTAGCTTCCAGCAGTAATTTGATACTCTGGAGCCGGATCGAGTACATCCCCCATGATGTGCAACTCGGAAGGGGCATTCACAAATATCCGGTATCCCTCCGTTACATCTATCTCCCCGATGGTATTCACCAGGTTTGGAATGAAGATGTCGCCGTTATCCTGGTAAACGATATCTAGATCTTCCAAATCGCCGAAAACCTCCTCGGCGTCATTGCCAAAGCGTACCGGATCCAAGAACAAGGAGACCAATTCGAAGTAACGACTGCGAAGAGGGATGAACTGATGACGCGGCGGACCGCCATGAACTGTCAGAGTAACCCAAACGA
>CAZCRQ010000006.1:0-18068 GCA_964501095.1 uncultured bacterium
ACCGTAAAGTCCTCGGGGATGTCTGGCAGCGATTTTATCAGGCTACGCACATGAGCTGAGACCATTTCCAACTCTTCAATAGAAGTAGGCGCTTGAGTAGGAAATTTTTCTTCCAATAGACGTGGTCCAAGCGGCAGCGAATAACACTGATCGGGGAAATCCCCAACTCCCATAGCGAGTTCAATAGTGCTGCCACCAATATCAAGGGTAAGCAATGAACCTTTCGGATAGTCGAAACGTACCGCGAAGAATCCGGCAACAGCTTCTTCTTCCGGAGTAAGTACCCGAACCCGGATGCCAAACCGTTGATAAAGGGGTTGTATCAGATCATCGGGATTGGAGACCACACGCAGTATATTGGTGGCGAGAAGTTCGCAACTGTCGGAGGTGAAAATAATCGATTCACTACTTAACCGACTGATGATGTTCAGGGTTCGTTGGATAGCTTCAGGCGTCAGTTTGCCGGTTTCAGCGACATTTTCGCCGAGACGGGTGATGCGTTGGGCATCGAACAACGGTTCTAATCGCTCTGGAGAGACTCGGAGGAGAAGCAGACGGACGGAGTTGGTTCCGAGATCATACACTGCTCGTACCGGCGCTTCCATTGTTTCTGCGTTATCTCTTGTCACCACTCTCACACTACATCTCACTGCACATCATTACACGTCATTCCCGCAAAACAGGTTGTCTGAAAATGTAGGGAAGTCACCCGAGGTGTCATTCCCACGAAAGTGAGAATCCAGGAATTTCAATATGTTAGGTAAATCCCGAATTTTCATATAAAAAATGGTGAAATTTTTTAGTACTTGTTTTTCCTGGATTCCCGCCTTCGCGGGAATGACACCACCAGCGTGTTTTTCCATTCTCGGACAGCCTGTTTTGTGAGAATGACGCCGAGCAGTATTTCGTGAGCTTGATACTTATTGGCTTGCCCCCGTTGCTTGAAGAATCAGCTTAAACTTGGCGCTATTCGTCGTCAAGCCGGTATTATCGACCGCGGTGACAAACCAACTGAGCGAGCCTGCTGGTTGATCCAGAGTGAAAGTGAACTCTGTTTTATCAAATGGTCCAAAGTTTTGCTGACCGATTTGAATCTGGTATTTGACACTGGAATCGAGATCGGGATCGGTAGTCTCGCGCCATTTGAAAGTGACTGCAGATCCGACGGTGACCACTGCTCCATCCGCCGGTTCGAGCAGGACAAAGGGAAGCGGCTTCTCCGGTTTAGTATCGATCTGGAAGGGGCGCTGATTTGACCAGGGTGAAGCTGCTCCCTGTTTATCCACGGTACGGAGTCGCCAGACAAACCGGTTGTTATCCGGCAACGCCCGCGAAGGTTTCCAACTGACTTCTCCCCTGACAGAACCCTGTCCACCGGCGATGGGTCTACCGGGATCAGCCGCAGAGGCGATTTCGATCTCATAACTCAGAGTACTCGGCGGGTCGCTGTGATCCGGATCGCTGGCGGCGCCCCAGGTAAACGTGGGACGAGCTGTCGTCTCCGTAACTTCTGAAGGCGACAGAAGAGTTGGAAGATCGGGATCGTCGTTTTCAAGATTGAGATATGATGATTTCACTTGCGACCAATCACTCTCCAGGTTATGATTATCGCGCGCCTGAAGTCGGACATAAACCGGATCATCATCACCGATAAGACGATCAAAACCGGTGATTTCCCTGACAGTAATCGAAGTGTTGGAAAGATTGTCGGCAATGGCGACTCTCCCAGGGATGAACCGCTCATCCACAGACAACTCAATTCGATAGACGATTATATCCTTCGGATTCGGATCTGTAGATGCCAGCCATTCAATTCGGGAAGCGTTTGTCAATTCAGCAGGCAGCTCCCCGCGCCAGGCGGGAATGGATGGCGTAGAGATGATCTCGAAAGAGTTGGTGGTCGAGAGTGTTGAGAGGTTGGTCAGATCGATTGCCTGCACCCGCCAGTAATACATTTGCGCATGTTCCAATTCCGGGGCGTAGAGGTAAGAAGTACTGTCCAAGTCCGCCTGAGTCAGGAGACTGGTTATTCCAAAGTCGGGTGAATTGGCGAGTTCAAAACGATACTGGACTTCATCCTGAGGGTCTGGATCTGTTGCCGCCCGCCAGGAAAAATGAGTCATCCCGAATTCATAGGGACGGGCGCCATCGGCTGGGGAAATCAGTGCAAAGGGATTGGGCGGCTCATCCGCCTGATTGATGATCATGGTGAACTCTGGTGTCCAGTCCGAATACTCACCCTCATCATCCATCGCCCGGATGCGCCAGGTGATGATCTGGTTATCGGCAACTCCTTCCAAAAGTAGACTCGTTTCACCGGGGGAATTGAAGAAATTAAGCTTGCCCAACTCACTGGCTTGATCGATCTCGATCGTATAACTGATCACATCCGGAGTATCGGAACGATCCTGATCGTAAGAAGCATTCCAAGTTAGCAACACAGGTAAATCACGCGCTCGGGCGCCGTCAGTATAGTTGAATCCATCAGGGGGCAATGGCGCATTATTGTGCAAATTAAGATAAACACTTTGTGCTCCGCCACCGGCGACCGAAGTCAAACCTTCATGGTCCTGCGCGATTACGGTCAACAACACTTCAACATCCTCTGTCGCCTCTTCCACCCCGATGATGTCGGAAACAGCCAGTTGGTTTGCAGTGCAAAGAGCGGTAAGTTCTGCACCCACTTGCACCGTATAGGTCAATTCATCGCCAGGATCCGGATCAAGAGGCAGCGACCAGGCGATGTAATCCTTCAGCGTTACTTCATAACCAGCGGGTGGGTGACTGATAGTGAATTCCCCGGGAGGCTCGTTGGCAAGATTCACTATAAATGAATGCCAGCCGGAAAATCCGCAGGTCTCCAACCCATCGGAAAGTTCCGCCCGAATCTCGTAATATGCGTTGTCAATCAACGGGGTGGTGAAGGGATAGTTTATTTCACTCGTAGGCTGCACCGGTATCCAATCACTCGTCAGCTCGAGCGAAGACGGCATCGGATCGGTAGATTCGACCAATCGAAGTTCAATTTTCGCCCAGAGAGGATCGCCTTCCGAATCATTCTGGAAATCGAGTCTAAATGACGGTTCCAGTGTGCGAACCGTCTCACCGCTTTCAGGCGTGATGAAAGTAGAGGTGGAAGGTACGCTGTTTCTCCTGAATTTGATTTCTTGAGGCGACGACCAAGAGATTCCCTGGCTTACTTCAAGCTGAATTGTTTGCTGACTGCCACCGGCAAGCGGTTCGCCTTCATAAGCGAGTCGGGTGGCGGAGCCGGTCAGGTTGCCGGAACTCCAAATCAGCTCGCCTTGTTCATTGAGGAGATTCATTCTTCTCGAACGCTGCGGGCGTTCTCCCGGCTCAAAATATGTCCAGGCGATAAGAAAATTATCATCAATAAGATGAGTCAGATCGCTGACGCCATCTTGTCCAAGTAGTTGAGCATTCGGAGGCAGGTCTTTTTGCTGCTGCGCCAGGATAAATTCTTCCCTCGGTATAAACTTCACATCGCGAATGATCGGTTTCTGCAATTGCACCGGGAAAGTCTTGGTAAACTGAGGAAACCGGAAAGGAGTCAGTGTGATCTTTTCGCCAACCTGCGTAGCGAGGATATGGCTGTCAGTTAAATGCCCTTCGGCAACGGTAATATCGGAACGGAAGACATTGGAACTGCCGCCGGTCTCAGCGAGAATGAGGCGCAGGCTATCCCCGCCCTCCGCTTGGCAATCCAGAAAAAGATAGTCGATCAGATCGGGATGTGATCCCCTGCCCTGAGCTTCAAGGAATATCTTCGTTCCAAACCCGATATAATCGGTGGAGAACTGACGGGTGTATTCATTATCCTCAAAGAGATCAAAGCTGGTCAACTCCACTGGCTGCAAGGGAAGTTCATCCGGTATGGTTTCAAGAATTGGGATGATATCAATCGTCGGTTTATCCCACATTACCCTCTTATCGAGAATCATACGATCCAAGCGAAAGGATTCTGTCGCATTCCAATAATTATTGTTGGCGATGACAAATTGGGGAAAATCCTGGGCGAAAGGTTGCGCCGCAATCGCATTCTCACCTTCAGAGGTGAAAAAGGCGTTATCTTCGATGGTGGGATAGGATTGACGTACCAGAAGATTATCCCCTTCCCTTTTGGCTTCATTTCCTCGGAAAACATTGAAGCGCAACTGGGGGGTCATGCCGCCGATAACCAAACCTCCGCCGTCACGTTCCGCTTCATTGCCCTCGATGACATTTCGGATGATCAGGCTGGAGCTGAAGGAGAGATAGACACCGCCGCCATCACGACCGGCGGTATTGTTTAAAATGCAATTGTTACAAAAGAAACCGGTGGAATTCAATCCAACATATATTCCCCCGCCGTTTCCATCGGCGCGATTGTTTATAATCTCACAACCCTCAATCTTGGGATCAGCGTTTCCGGTCAAAGCGATGGCACCGCCGTTCGAGGAATGCCCGCTGCGTAAAATCAAGCCATGCAAATAGGGAGATGAGGAATTGATCAAGATCATCCCACCTTCAACCAGCATCACCTCTCCCTCGCCTTCCGTAGAAGAGGAAACCGTCCCACCGCGCTCGACAATCGCATACTCGATGATGCTGCCCGAACGATAATTTCCCTGGTCGTCATAATCCGCCGTGCTGTTTTGGGAGAAAATGATACGCTCCCAAAGGGATTGCCGTTCCGAACAGGTGATCAGGATCGGCGAACGCGGATGCCCACGTGCGATTATTATACCTTCCAGGAACAGGGAGGCCTCTGGATCAAAATCGATCCGTACTCCCGGCTGGATTGTTAAGGTCGCCTCTTTCGCCAACCTCACTTCACCCTGGAGATGGAAATAGCTGTCAGCCGTCCAGGTTGTGTTCTCTGAAATTGTTCCCGTGACCAAGCTCGCATATCCCGGTTGTAGCGCGTAGAGCGAACGCACGTTGATCTTCATCTGCGCATGTTCCTGCGCCGCTTGGAAATCCGTTACCTCCGCCTGAGACGCCTGAAAATCCGCCATACTTAATGATGGCAGGCAGATAAAACCAATCACTATCAACCCCATCAGGGTCAGATTCTGTTTTACAGCAGACTGAAAGCTTTTCATGAAAGCCCCCGGTTATTCCACTGGTTGATCTTCTATGCGGTTATAATCCATAAAGATAAGAATTTTTCATTTGATTGCGAAAGCGGAACTGAACACTTCGATAAATGCGCCTCGCCGCTCGTCACACTCACCGACTCTCCAAACCTGTTTCTTCGCGGTTTTCATTTTTTCTTCGATTTTTTCCGCGGCGACCGGATCCACAGCAATCAGCAAACCACCTGATGTCTGCGGGTCCGAGAGGATACGCATGGTTGAATCTGAGACTGAATCGGCTTTACTTAAGAATGGAGTGACAAATTTCAGATTTCGCCGTTCTCCACCCGAGTAATAACTGTTAGACTCCGCTATTTCCTGCGCGCCGGGGAGCACCGGCAGCTTAGCGGTATCGAGCCGGAGACAAACATTTGATGCCTTTGCCATTTCCAAACTGTGTCCGAGTAAGCCATAGCCGGTGATGTCGGTCATCGAATGAGCGTCATTTTGAACCGCAATTTCAGAAGCAAGACGGTTCAACTCCACCATGACTTCGGTGGAATTACGGACATCTTCCGGCTTGGCGGCGTCGTTCATCATGGCGTTGCAGATCAACCCGCTGCCTAACGGTTTTGTCAATAATAATATATCTCCAACTTTTGCCTGGCTGTTGGTGATGATCCGTTCCGGATGAATCAAGCCGGTGACCGAGAGCCCGTATTTCAGCTCTTTATCTGTAATCGAGTGCCCGCCCACCAACGCCACTCCCGCTTCCTCGCAAATCGCCGCGCCACCTTCGAGTATCTTCAGCATCACCTCTTCATCCAGCGCGGTGATCGGAAAGGCTAAAATGTTCATTGCCGTAATCGGTTTTCCACCCATCGCGTAGATGTCAGAGAGGCTGTTCGCCGCGGCAATACGTCCATAATCATACGGATCATCGACAATCGGCGTAAAAAAATCAAGAGTTTGCACAAGCGCCAACTCCTCGCTGAGTCGGTACACACCGGCATCATCCGCAGTCGACAATCCCACCAGCAGGTTGGGATCCAGACTTCGGGGAAGCTTGGATAAGAGACGATCCAGCACCGCTGGATCCAACTTGGATGCTCAACCTACGCACGAGCTGAATCCGGTCAACCGAAAGCTCGTTTTCATTCCCTTCGATGTCATCGAATTCTCAAGTAAAACAAAGGTTTATTACACTCCGGGAGGACAGCGCACCCCTTCTCGGTACAGGCTTTAAATATAAGGTTTTTCCTTGATCAATCAACCATAAAGGCGAAAAGGCATGAAGTATACACAATATCCTATTCCTCGTAAAATGCCTCTGGTGTCAGGAACAGTGGGAATGTACATTACTTAGTTATAAAACAACTGATGGGGAGTGATCTCATCCTCAATCAACATTAAAAACCAGAGAGGACGCACCTTGGCGAGGAAAACACCTATTTGGAAGCAAATTCGTGGATTACAGGCGAATTTTTGGATTGCCAATTGGCTGGAAGCGGATGAACGTCTAGCATTTTTCGGAGCGCGGGCGATCTTGCCGCTTTATATGGTGGCGGCGGTAGCGGATAATGGATTGGGATTATCCTTTACGGAAAAGGGTACCATCTATGCGATCTGGGCGTTGATCCAATGCCTGGTGCCGATGATCTCCGGGGGTTTTACCGACGAGTACGGTTACAAGAAAAGCCTGTTTATCGCTTACACGATCAATTTTTTCGGCTATCTGTCATTCGCCTTCGCCTCGGGTTTCTGGTCGAGCCTGGGCGCTGCCTGCCTGATCGGATTGGGCACCGCGATATTCAAACCGCCGGTACAGGGCACTATCGCCAAGGCATCCACCGAGGAGAACAGCTCCATTGCGTGGGGATTTTTTTACTGGATGGTAAATGTGGGCGGTTTCCTGGCGCCGTTACTTGCCGCTAATTTACGCGGTGAGACCAACTGGCGATCAGTGTTTTTCTGCTGCGCCGGCGTGACTGCCTTCAACTGCATCCCCACCATCTTCCTCTATCGTGAACCGGAAAAAGACCTGACCAAACAACGTAAAACCATTGGCAAGACCTTTGTCGATACTATCACCACGTTGAAAGATAGAAACTTCCTCATCTTTCTTGCCATCTTCAGCGGATTCTGGTTCATGTTCATGCAGCTCTGGGATCTCTTGCCGAACTTCGTCGATGAATGGGTCTTTTCTTACGACCTAGCTGCGATTCTGCGAAAAATCGATCCCGGGCTGGTGCTGGCAAGCGGAAATATCAAACCGGAGGTCATGATCAATATCGATCCCTTCGCGATCATCCTCTTCATGCTGCCGATCGCCTGGCTGACCGGGAAATTCCATCCGATGATCGCCCTGATCGGGGGGATGGCGATTTCGTTGGTCGGATTCATGATGAGCGGCGGCACAAACATCGGCTGGGTTTGCGCCCTGGCGATCTTCATCTTCGCCATCGGTGAGATGTGGTGCAGTCCGAAATTTTCCGAATACATCGGACTTACTGCGCCGCCGGACAAAAAAGCGCTCTACATGGGATACTCGAACATCCCCTTCGCCGTCGGCTGGGGGCTGGGCAACCTGATCTCCGGGAAACTTTATGACACCCTTGGCAGCAAGGAAAACTTTGCCCGGAACTATCTGGTCGAGAACTTAGGGATGAGCCAAAGCGATATGCTGGCGATACCGCAGGAGAAGGTGTTGGACACGATGGCGTCATTAATGAACAACGGTGCCGGAGCGACCACCGATGAAGCCACACGTCTGCTTTGGCATCTTAATCATCCTTGGATGGTCTGGGTGATCCTGACCGCGGTCGGCTCACTTGCCACTATCGGGATGGTGATTTATTATTTCAAGATGAAAGGACAATCACTCTCATCAAGAATAAATAAATAATTCAACATTAAGGCACTAAGGCACAAAATTTTGATAATTTAGTTACAATTATTTCATATATTTGTGCCTATCTATTTGTGTTTTGGTGTCTTTGTGGTTAATTTTTAGAGGTGATATATATCCATGCGTTTTACACCCATTGCATTGCTGGTGCTCTCGAATATCTTCATGACCTACGCCTGGTATGGGCATTTGAAGGACTTACGTACAAAACCTTTGATTATCGCGATTGTAGTCAGTTGGGCAATCGCATTTTTTGAATACTGCCTCCAAGTTCCGGCGAACCGGATTGGATCAGCATATTTCAGCCTGCCCCAGCTTAAGGTTGTCCAGGAAATCCTGACCATGATCATCTTTGCCGGTTTTTGCGTCGTTTATATGAAACAGAAATTGTCGTTTGATTATCTTTGGGCGAGTTTGTGCTTGCTGGGAGCTGCTTATTTCATGTTTCGTAATCTGTTGGTGAAATGATATACTAAATTATTTACATATTTAAAGACAGGGTGGCGCGGAACTTTAGTCCCCTGCCACACATCCTAAGATATACTTTAAAACACGGGACTAAAGTCTCCTACTACCTGTCCTATGGATAGTCATTCTAAACATAGTGAATAATCTGAAGTTTTAATGCGGTTATACGACGATAACCGGGTATACTAAAATCAGCTTTCATCTGTCGTCGTTAAGTTGCAGGGCTTAGGTGAAAGCAAGTGAATCAAGAAGGAGTAGAGATGGCTCCGGTTGTTCCGCTTCATTCTCCTGCCGGATGGCAAACGGAATAATCCAGAGTAGCAAACGTCAACCAGAAAATGGGAAGGCATCCCTGTCTTCGATGGCTACGTTTGTATGGGGAAAACAAACCCCTGTCTCTATCTCCCCCATCAACAAGGACACAGACTTGTCTGTGTAAAGATGCCTAAAAGGAAGTATAAAATGAGTGAAGAAACCAAAAACCAGCTTGCGCCTGAACCAGAGAACCTGGTTTCAAAAGTTGAGCGCGTAAAACTGAAGACCGCTAAAGCTACTCAGGCGGATTCATCTGGAGAGGCAACACTCTCCAGTCTGGATCAAAAATCAGAGAAAATCCCGACAAAAGCTCCTTCAACAGAGCAGAAGGAACCTACCGATGAAGCTGCGCCTGGATCCGAGGCGCCGGAGGAGAAGCCGACGGAAACCTCAGAAAAAATCCCCGCAGAAATTTCCGTTGAAAATGCCGCTCCTGAAGCGAAAACCGACAGTCTTACTGAACTTGATCCATCTTTGGATATCAGAAAAGTCAAGGTGCGAGACGGAGAGAAGTATATCAGACTTGAGGATCTTCCAAAAGAAGAGAAAAACTCCTCCCAGGATTACATAGACTTGGAAGCGATGTACTTACAAACATTAACCGAGATCAAGGAAGGTACGATAGTCCAGGGTCGCATCATCACCATTACCGAAAAAGAGGTGGCAGTCGACATCGGATTCAAATCCGAAGGCATGGTCGTCATCGAGGAATTTGACGATCCCAAGAGCTTGAATGTCGGGGACACCATTGAAGTGTATCTCGACAGCGTGGAAGACAGCGAGGGGCAACTGCTGCTGTCGAAGAAAAAAGCTGATTTCATGCGCGTGTGGGAACGCATTAAAAATATATATGCCCAGGATAAAATCATCAAAGGTAAATGTGTCCGTAGAATCAAGGGTGGAATGGTTGTCGATCTGGGTGGGGTGGATGCCTTCCTACCGGGAAGCCAGATCGATGTGCGTCCGATTCGCGATTTCGAAGCCCTGATCAGCCAAGAGATGGATTTCCGTATTCTGAAAATCAACGACTTGCGTAAAAATGTCGTCATCAGCCGTAAAGTGCTGATAGAAGAAGAGATGCGGGAAGACAAGGAAAGATTGCTTAAGTCGCTCAAGGTCGACAGCGTTCTCGAAGGAGTTGTCAAGAATATCACCGAATTCGGCGTTTTTGTCGATCTGGGTGGGGTGGATGGTCTATTGCACATTACGGATCTCTCTTGGGGACGAGTAACCCATCCGAGTGAAGTTGTCCAGCTCGATCAGCGGATCAAAGTGAAGGTGCTCAGCTATGATGAAGAGCGTCAACGAATCAGTCTCGGATTGAAACAACTCTATGCCCATCTCTGGGAGGAAATTGATAAGAAGTATCATATCGGACAGAAGATTCAGGGCAAGATTGTTAGCCTGGCAAAATATGGCGCATTTGTGGAGATTGAGCCGGGGATTGAAGGTTTGGTTCATATCAGTGAAATGAGTTGGACTCAGCATATCAAGCATCCAAGCCAGATCGTACATGAAGGCGATCATGTCCAGGTCATTGTGCTGAACATCGACAAGGACAGCCGTAAAATCAGCCTCGGTTTGAAGCAGATCGAAGAAGATCCCTGGGATAACTTCGAGATGAAGTATCGTGTCGGGTCACATCACAAGGGTGTTGTCCGCGATTTAGTGCCCTTCGGAGCTTTTGTCGAATTGGAAGACGGCATCGACGGTTTGGTGCATATCTCAGACCTCTCCTGGACGAAGAAAGTGCGTCATCCGGGTGAAATTCTGAAGAAAGGGCAGGAGATAGAAATCGTTGTACTCGCTTTTGATCGGAATGAACGACGGATCGCCCTCGGATTGAAACAACTCGAGGAAAATCCCTGGGATATGTTTGAACGGGAAATTCCTTTGAAGAGCCGAACCTCTGGTACGGTGACGCGAACCATCGATAAAGGCGTTCTGGTCGAACTTCCCTATAACCTGGAAGGATTTGTTCCCAACAGCCAGATCGCCAAGAAGTTTTATGAAGGGAAAAAACGCAGCGTGCAGATTGGGGATGTGCTGAAACTGCTGGTGCTGGAGTTTGACAAGACAGAGCGGAAAGTCATTCTGTCCAACATTCAAGCGGAGAACAAGGAAGAGGCGACAATGGCGGCGACCTACCTGGCAAAAGGCGGACGTCTGGCGCCCACTATCGGCGATACACTGGCGGAAGACAATCCTCTGTTGGAAGCCTTGAAAGCGGCAAAGGCGGAAGAAAAAACCGGTGGAAAAGGCAAGAAGTCCAGAGGGAAAAAGGCAAAAAAGGCGGAGAAAGCCGAAGAGGCGGCGCCCGATGTTTCCACCGTCGAAACCGAGAGCAAAACTGAGGCAGAGACCCAACCCATAACGGTCGAAGCGCAAGAACCGACAGTCGAGGAAATCCCGGAGACCGAAGCTGCAATTCAACCGGAGACTGAAGCTGTAACTCAACCAGAGGTGGAAGAAATTGCGGCTGCCGAACCTGTAACTTCAGTCGTTGAAACAGCCGAGGAACCGAAAGAAGAAGCTGCTGCAGAGGAAATCAAGCCGGAGGAAGCCAATCCCAAATCAGAAATTATCGCTGAGGGAGAGACTTCCAAAGAGAAGAGTGAAGAATCCAAACCGGAGAACGTTCAATAATCGGTTGGAAAACCTTGAAATCTCTTTACAACGGGTCATATTTTCTAGTCCGAAGATCTGACCCGTTGGCATTTTTACCGGCTAATGTAATGCGGCGGTTTAGAGGTGCAGGATAACTTCAGAAAAAGCACTATGTTGAATTCGAGAATCAGGTCAAATCCTTCCAAACGAGTAGCTTTTTCCACGGTGGGGTGCCGTTTGAACCAGGCGGAGACGGAAGCGGCGCTTGAGGAGTTCTCTTCTCGAGGTTGGGAACTGGTTAACTTCTCCTCTCCGGCGGATGTCTATTATGTGAATACCTGCACCGTGACCGGTCGGGCGGATCGCTCCTCACGTCAATTGATCCATCGCGCCCGACGTCAAAATCCTCATGCCATTGTCATTGCGGCTGGTTGTTTTGCCAGAAGAGCGGCAGAAGAACTTGTCGCCGGTGGTGAAGTCGATTTAATTCTGGGAAATTACGAGAAAATGCAGCCGTTTCTCTTTCTCTCTGCTGATGGACGACCGTCACAACCCGTTGTACATATTTCCGATGAAGATAATTATGAGTTGAAACCGGCGGTGGGAACGCGGATTGCCGGTAGGACGCGGGCATTCCTCAAAGTGCAGGATGGGTGCGATCATTCCTGCGCCTATTGCGCGGTCACGCTTGCACGAGGCATGTCGCGAAGCGTACCATTATGTGAAATTCGGCACATATTGAAAAAAGTCAAAGCAGCCGGATTTGAGGAAGTGGTTTTAACTGGAGTTGATCTGACGGCTTGGGGACTTGAGCTTGAAGATTCCCCGCATGATTTTATCGAACTGGTACAGGAAGCCGCCTCTGTGGATATTCCGAGAATCCGTCTCAGCAGTCTCGAACCATGGAAGATCGATCCAGAGCGTATTGCACAATTGGCGGTTATTTCCGCTTGGTGTCCGCATCTGCATCTTTCCCTGCAAAGTGCGGATCAGGAGGTGCTGAAACGGATGAATCGACCGATCGATATGGGAAAACTTCAGGAAACAATTTCAGAGCTGATTCTGAGGCGTCCCGAGGCGACTATCGGAGCTGACCTCATCGCAGGATTCCCCGGTGAATCGTTGGAAGCATTCAATCGGACATTACATTTCATTGACCGTGCCCCCTTGCATCATCTCCATGTTTTTCCGTTCTCTAAACGACCCGGCACTCCTGCGGCGGAATTCGGGGATCAGAATCCTCCCGAGATTATCGCTTGGCGCGCCAAACAATTACGTGAAGTTGGGATTGCCAGCCGAAGGCGCCATTATCAGAGTTTTATCGGCACACAAGCCGAACTTCTCATCGAAATGGATGGACAAACAGGTTATACAAGAAACTACTTACGCTGCAAACTTGATTTAAAACACGCTAAACCACGAAGCCGAATCATAGTGAGGATAGAACGATTGAATGATCGCGAAAACATCTTACATGTCAAGGAGAAAGAATGAACACATTCAGGGTAATGCCCGACCAGCTTTTGCAGGATTTTCTGGATTTGATTCAAATCGATAGTCCCTCTCGGGAGGAAAGAGGCGTAGCGGATTGGTTAACCGCCCGTCTCCATGAGCTTGGCTGCCTTGTCAAGGAAGACAAAGCTGGATTGAAAGTGGGAGGCAATTGCGGGAACCTGAAAGTATTTTTACCGGGAAACACTCCCGGCATTGGGGCGATGCTTTTTTGTGCCCACATGGATACGGTAGAACCGGCGCGCGGAGTGAAACCCGTGATAGAGAATGGCATTATCCGATCCAGCGGAGATACCGTTCTCGGTTCGGATGATAAAGCCGGGGTGGTCGTGATTCTTCATCTCGCACGCATGATTCATGCCCAACCCGACCTTCCCCGACCTGATCTTGAATTCCTTTTCAACGTTTGTGAAGAAGTTGGACTACTCGGCGCCAAAGCGCTGGATACTTCCGATCTAAAATCAGTTGTCGGATTTGTCCTCGATGATCATGATCCCCGAGGGGTCACTATAAAAAGTCCCTCAGCGGTGAGGATTGATTATAAAGTTATTGGACGCGCCAGCCATGCTGGAGTTGAACCCGAAAAAGGCATCAACGCTTTGAAAGTTGCCGCTGATGCTATTTCAAAAATGCGGTTGGGACGGATCGACTTTGAGACTACCGCCAACATCGGGGCAATTCATGGCGGAAAAATGTCCAACATCGTACTCGAAACTGTCGAGATGAAAGCTGAAGCTCGCAGTCATAATCCGGAAAAGCTGAAAGAGCAGTCGAAACACATGCACACCTGCTTTGAGGATGCCTGTATCGCCTGGCGAAAACCAGGGGAGGAACTTCCCCGAGTCGAGATTCAGGAAAAAGACGAGTATACAGCGGTTCAACTGTCCGAAAGTGATTATCCAGTTCGTCTCGCCCTGACCGCCGGTAAGCGTCTTGACTGGATGATGGAAACCAAGATATCCGGTGGCGGCACCGATGGCAGCATTATACATTCCAAAGGCATCCCCACCGCAGTCCTCGGGGTAGGAATGCAGGAAGTGCATTCAACCAAAGAGTATTTACGAATTTCCGATCTGGAAGATGCGGCGAAACTAGTAGCCGCCATTGTGCTGACTCATGCAGAGGGGCGAATATAATAGAGTTTGAGTTCATCCGATTAAAGCGAGCTTAAATTGAAACTATCAATTGCCCACTGAAGCGGGCAAAAAATCCATTTTGAACAGGAGAAGACTTACTGCTTATGAAGAAAGCTCGCTTAATCTGGATGAACCAAAGTTTATAATTGTTTAGTTTGTGCCGCGCCATCATGGAATAGTCATTTCTTATTGTTTTGTATCTTTGTGTCTTTATATTGATGTTTTAAATAGTTAAAAGGCTTCCTGGTGAAATCAGCAGAGATTCGTAAAACATTTATCAATTTTTTCCTAAATAAAAAGGATTTTGAACATAAATTTGTTCCATCCGCACCAGTAGTACCGCTCGATGATCCAACCTTACTGTTCGTCAATGCCGGGATGAACCAATTCAAAGATGTTTTTCTAGGATTTGGTTCAAGAACTTACAAACGCGCGGTCAACAGCCAGAAGTGCATCCGTGTTTCCGGCAAGCACAATGATCTCGAGGAAGTCGGTCCGAGTCCGATTCATCATACCCTCTTCGAGATGTTGGGAAACTGGTCGTTCGGCGATTATTTCAAAGCGGAAGCAATCCGCTGGGCATGGGAACTGCTGACTGAAATATACAAGCTGGATAAAAACTGCCTCTACGCCACAGTTTTTCATGATGATCAAGAAGCCTGGCAGCTCTGGAAATCGGAAACAGACATCGATCCCACGCATATCAGCCGTCATGGGGAGAAGGACAATTTCTGGGAGATGGGCGATGTCGGTCCCTGCGGACCCTGCAGCGAGATCCATTACGACCTGGGCAAGCCGCTTCCCGGACGAATCAGCCCGCCGGATGATGGTCCGAACTCCGACAGCGGCAGGTTTATTGAACTCTGGAACCTTGTTTTTATCCAGTTTCGACGCGATATCTCCGGGCATCTTCACGAACTGCCGGCAAAACATGTCGACACCGGCGCCGGATTGGAACGAATCGCCCGTGTCCTTCAAAATGTCGAATCGAACTACGATACCGACCTCTTCAAACCGATCATTGAGAAGATTGCGACCTTGAGCGGAGTTCCCTACAATGCTGAAAAAGGATTGTTTAATCAGTGGCGTCAGCCGTCCTCGGCTGACACAAGTGATGATAAAGGCTTGTATATTCCGCATCGGGTCATCGCAGATCATTTGCGGGCGCTGAGTTTCGCCATTGCCGATGGCGCTCTACCGGGCAATGAGGGACGCGGGTATGTTCTCCGTCGAATTCTGCGTCGCGCCGCCCGGTTCTGCCGAAAACTCGACATTCACGAACCGTTTCTCTATGAGCTGGTTCCGACTTTGATCGAGGTAATGGGCGATCATTACCCCGAATTAAAAGAACGCCAGCAGCATATCACCCATGTTCTCCGGGCGGAGGAGGAGAGTTTCAGCCGAACTCTGGATCGAGGTCTCGCCTTTTTCCAGCAAGTGATCGAAAAGATTTTAATCCCCTCACCCCTCACCCCTCATCCCAGTCATCAAGTGTCGGATACCCAAGGCATAATGCCCGAAGCCGGATGCCTGTCGGGAGAGGATGCCTTTCGTCTCTACGATACTTATGGATTCCCCTTGGATCTGACTGAATTGATGGCTCGCGAACACGGTCTGAAGGTGGATGTACAAGGCTTTAATCGAGCATTGGAAGCGCAGCGCGAGCTATCACGTCAGAATGCAAAGTTTGTCGCCGGCACCGCCAAATTCACTATCGTCTCCGAAGGTGAGCATTCGGAGTTCATCGGGTATGATACGCTAAGTGTGCGCACTCATCTACGTATGATCCGTCGACGTTCAGAAGATCCGACAATTGCCCTCTCCCCTGAAGCCGAGTCTAAACCGGAATATGCGGTAGTATTGGCGCGTACCCCATTTTATGCTGAAGCCGGGGGACAGGTGGCGGATCATGGAATCATTCGCGGGCGTGAGTTTCATTTCAAAGTCACCGACGTTCGTCAGGAGGGCGATATCCGTCTGCATATCGGCTATGCCACACGTCTCCCTGAGGACGGGACCTTGCCGGATTACGTGGAAGCGACTGTCGATGCCGATCGCCGACGACAGATCCTGCCGCATCATACGACCACTCACCTGTTGCAGAAAGCGTTGCGGGAGGTGCTCGGCGACCATGTTCACCAGGCGGGTTCTCGAGTATCGCCGGATTACATGACTTTCGATTTTACACATTTTGAAAAACTCCGCACGGAGCAACTGCGGGAGGTAGAAGAACGGGTCAATCGCTGGATACGTGAGGATCATCCAGTCACTTGGAGATATACCGATCTTGAGACCTCGAGAACTCAGGGCGCGATGGCATTGTTCGGTGAGAAGTATGGGGAAGTTGTACGGATGGTAATGATCGGAGAAAACGGTCAGATTTCCAGTGAATTGTGCGGCGGAACCCATCTCTCACGCACTGGGGAGGCGGGATTGTTTCGTATCGAATCGGAGAGCGCGGTGAGTACGGGAGTGCGTCGGATAGAAGCGACAGCGGGGGAGGCGGCGTACCGTAAAACTGTTCAAGAACGTGAGACTCTGGATAAGTTGATCGAAGGATTAGGGAGCCGCGGCAGCGATCCGGGGGAAAAACTTGAAAAATTACATGCTGATTACAGGAAACTCGAGAAGGAAGTTGAACGGCTGAAACGTGTCGCCTTGCAGGGTTCAATTCGATTTATCGAGGATTGGGGGCAACCGATTTCTTTTAAGGGCGAGCCGATTCTAGTCGTTTCGGGGATTTATGAAGCGGCGAACGATCGTGAGGCGCTGCAAACCGCTGGTGATAAAATCATTGAAGATTTGAAAAAAGCGAAGCAATCAGGGATCGGTTTGATCGGCGCGGCTTGTGAAGATACTTTTATCTTTGTGGCGGTGGCGACCCAGGATTTAGTTAAGAAAGGGATTCATGCGGGGAGGCTGGTCGGCGCATTTGCCAGGAAAGCCGGGGGTGGAGGAGGAGGGAAACCGAATTTCGCCACCGCCGGAAGCCGCGACTTGGAAAATTCTCAAGCGTTGCTGCGAAACGCCAAAGAGGTTCGAACGTTTGTTGATAATTTTATAAATGCAAGTAAAGATAAGGATAATTAGTAATTTAAAACCTTCTCACCACCAGGACGCAAAGGCGCTAAAGCATAAAGATACAAGGAAACCAACGGAATTATATGAAAGAATATATATTTCAGAAAATATCAAACAGGATAAAACAGGGCAAAAAGCAATTCTGGATTTTATTAGATCCGGAGCGTGAGAGCCCTGAAGAGTTACGTGTCGCCGGCGAGATGGCGGTCAATAGCGGTGCGGATGGGCTCTTGATCGGCAGTAGCTTGTACCCAGGCGACAATTTCAATGAAGCGGTGCTGGCAGTAAAAAACGGCTGCCAAGGCGTCGCGCCGGTTTTAATCTTCCCAGGAAATCATCGCCAGGTATCCCCTCATGCGGATGCTATTTTGTTTCTCACCCTCCTCTCCGGTCGCAATCCGCGCTACCTGATCGAGGAGCAGATGCTGGCGGCGCCTTATATCCATCAAATCGGTCTGGAAACAATCGCCACCGGATATATTTTAATCGAATCCGGGAAAATCACCAGTGTGCAACGAGTTACGGAAACAACCCCCTTGCCGCGCGAGAATGCCAAACTGATTGCAACTCATGCGCTGACAGGACAATATCTCGGCAACCAGATGATCTACCTGGAAGCCGGCAGCGGGGCATTGTATCCGGTGCCGGAGGACGCGATACGACTGACACGATCAATGATTGACGTGCCTTTAATCGTCGGCGGAGGCATTCGGGATCCGAAGAACGCCGAAGTTGCGGTTAGAGCCGGGGCGGATTTTATCGTCATCGGGAATGCTCTGGAAAACGCCCGAGACTGTCGTTTTATCAATGAATTGGCGGATGCTGTGCACCGGACGAGGTAAAATAAGGTGGAGGTGTTTGTGGTGTCAGCCGTCCCCGGCTGACACACAGGGTGGTGTCAGCCGTCGCCGGCTGACACACAGGTATTGACACACAGGTATTTGTTTTTCCGTCAGCCGAGGA
>CAZCRQ010000006.1:18168-19874 GCA_964501095.1 uncultured bacterium
CCGGCTGACACACAGGTATTGACACACAGGTATTTGTTTTTCCGTCAGCCGAGGACGGCTGACGGCACCTTTCCGTCAGCCGAGGGCGGCTGACGGCACATTTATTTGCCGAGGACGGCTGACGGCACATTTAATAAAGGTAAAATATGAGCGATCCACTTGCCGATCACCTGGAATCTGAAGACAATCCCTACGGTTATCCATCGACTTACAGGATTTTACATCAATTATTCTCCTCAGTAGCCCCGTATATTCTTGCCCAAACGACCGGCACTATCTTGAAGCGTCTGGCATTATTGGAGATGTATCTCGAGGAGGAACGCGGTATTTCAGTGAGTGAAGATGAATTGCGTGAGTTTCTTCACCGCCGACATCCGGAAATTGAAAAGGAGATGGAGAAATTAGCCATGTTCTTCTATGGCTCCATCGCCAGACTCGAGGGCGGGTGATTTTACCTCCTTACGGACAATTTTCGCCGCTGCCACAAGGTTGGCGAGAGCCGGTTCGACCTCATTCCAATTGCGGGTTTTCAGACCACAGTCCGGATTTATCCATAGTTGTTCCTTTCTAACAAATTGCAATGCCTTCCGAATCAGATCGACCATTTCCTCGATGGAAGGGGCACGCGGGGAATGCACATCATAAATTCCCGGACCAATGTCGTTCGGATAAATGAAATTATGGAAGCTGTCGAGTAAGTCCATACGGCTGCGACTCGCTTCGATGGACAGGACATCGGCATCCATCGCGGCGATCGACTCTATCATGTCATTGAATTCGCTATAGCAGATATGAGAATGAATCATGGTATCGTCGCGCACGCCGCTTGAGGCGATACGAAAAGCCCGAATCGCCCAATCGAGATAGGTTCTCCATTCAGAGCGTTTTAGAGGCAGTCCTTCACGTATTGCCGGTTCGTCGATTTGTATGATGTTTATCCCCGCTTTTTCCAAATCGACCACTTCGTCACGAATCGCCAACGCCAACTGATAACAAGTGGTCGAACGCGGTTGATCGTCGCGAACAAAGCTCCATTGCAACATGGTCACTGGACCGGTCAGCATCCCTTTGATCGGCTTTTTCGTTTGCTTCTGGGCGAATTTCGACCAACGAACCGTCATCGCCGCCGTTCGCTTGATGTCACCATAAATGATTGGGGGTTTGACTCCACGGGAGCCGTAGGATTGCACCCAACCGTACTGGGTGAAGGCAAATCCTTCCAACTGTTCGCCGAAGTATTCAACCATATCGTTGCGTTCAAATTCACCATGGACAAGAACATCCAAACCAATTCGCTCCTGGAAACTGATTGTCTTGATCGTCTCCTTCTCTAGGGCGTGTTCATATTCAGCTTTGGAAATCCCCTTGTTTCTGAAATCGGAGCGTAATTTTCGGATCTCCGGAGTCTGCGGGAAGCTGCCGATGGTCGTGGTCGGGAGAAGCGGAAGATTCAATTTTTGCTGCTGCCAGGCGCGTCGCTGAGGAAAGGGATTTTTGCGTCGCCCCAGGTCATCACTGATCGCCTGTACTCTAGCGTTTACCTTGGGATCATGCACACGAGGGGAAGTTTTTCTTCGAGTTATTGCTTCACGGGCGACTTCAAACTCCGTTGTGATACTCTCAATTCTTTCGTTAATTGGTCGTTCGGGGGATAATGGGCGGGACGCCCATTCTACGTTAACTGGTTGTTCGGGGGATAATGGGCG
>CAZCRQ010000006.1:19974-26545 GCA_964501095.1 uncultured bacterium
TGAGTCAAAATATTTATCTCCTTCAATTTCTGAACCCCGAAAGCCAGCCATTCCTTCAATTCGGGATCAAGCTCGGTTTCATAATTAAGATCGATCGGGCAGTGTAAAAGCGAGCAGGAAGGCGCAACTATAATCCGTTCTTTCCCGATTTTCGCCGCAGCTCTTTTCAATAAAGTAAACGCCCGGTCGAGATCGGTGCGCCAGACATTTCTGCCATCGACCACACCTAGGCTTAACACTTGGCTCTCATCGATTTTCGCCAATGCGGCATCCAATTGATCCGGAGCCCGAACAAGATCGAGATGAATCCCATCCACTCCCATTGAGGCGACAAGATCGATTGCATGTTCGATACTTCCGAAATAGGTGGTGAGCATCAGCCTAGGCTTTTTTGTTAGATTCGACAATTTCTGATAGGCGTGGTGGAAATACTCCCTCTCTTTTATCCCGAGATCGTAAACCAGACCGGGTTCATCGATCTGCACCCAATCAACATTCATTTGGTAAAACCGTTCGAGCACCTGTTCATAGACCGTCAGCACTCGTTCCAAGAGTTTTT
Organism: uncultured bacterium; assembly: GCA_964501095.1. Taxonomy (GTDB): domain Bacteria; phylum Electryoneota; class Electryoneia; order Electryoneales; family Electryoneaceae; genus CAZCRQ01. The sequence goes on from CAZCRQ010000006.1 coordinate 20,534, forward strand.
CTAGGGAGACATTGTCTTCAATAGCCTTGCCGAGGAGGAGAAAAGTAACCGGACCAATCAACACCGGACGTGGATTCTTCACTCCGGCGTTTCGCGCCCGCTCCACGGAATTAAAAGGATGTTCGGAAGCGAGCCGGAACTGCATATTGCATGTAAATTCAGGTACGATATAATGATAATTAGTGTCAAACCATTTGGTCATCTCCATTGCGGTGACATCGGTCTTGGCATCCTGACATCCTCTTGCCATCGAGAAGTAAATCTCAGTATAAATCAAACTGTTGGGATCAGCATTATATCGTTGGGGGATGGCGCCGAGCATCACCGCGGTGTCCAACATCAAATCGTAGAATGCGAAATCGTTGCAAGGGATTATATCGATGCCCGCCGCCGCTTGCAGATTCCAGTGACGGATGGTCAGATTGTCCGCTACGGAGATCAAGTCGTTGTGCCCAATTTTCCCCGACCAGAACGATTCACACGCTTTTTTCCATTCACGTTTGATCCCCAAACGGGGAAAACCAAGATTGGCTGATTTTGCCATTTTATTATCCTTTTTCACCGTAAAGACGCAAAGACGCAAAGATTAAACACCTATGACGCTCAGCGCCTTTTCCACATCCGCTGGTTTACCCGAGAGCAAGACACGCACCTTTCCCTCCTCCCAGGCTTTGTTAAAAATCTGTACACTGTCATTCATCGAGGCGAGAAGCTCCAGTTTGTCCGGCTCGACAAGAATTTCCACCTCTTTGTTGCCAAGATAGAGCAGAGATTCCAGGCGCTGTTCTAATTCCCAGACTCGCAATCCAGTCATCGCCGAGAGGAAAATAGCGGCAGGATACTTGTCGCGTGCTTTATTCAAGAGTCCGGGATTTTGCAGACGATCAATCTTATTGAAGACTAAAATCTGCGGTAATCCTTCCACCCCCAGCTCCTTCAGAACGATTTCCGTCTGTCTGAGTTGCTCCTCATAGAGGGGATGTGAAATATCCACCAGGTGAACAAGCAGATCCGCCTGTTTTGCCTCTTCAAGTGTTGAACGGAAGGAAGCGACCAGGTGATGCGGCAGTTTGCGAATGAAGCCGACCGTATCGATGACCAGAATCGGATGTCCCGGCGACGGCTCACACTTGCGTACTTTGGGATCGAGGGTAGCGAAAAGTCGATCCTCAACAAAAGCGTCATTTTTACGAGAAAGGGTGTTTAAAAGCGTAGACTTGCCGACATTGGTATAACCAATCAACGCGGCAGTAGGTGTATGTTTACGTCCCTGACGCCGTGTCTGACGCTGCCGGGCGATCTTCTCCAATTCCTCTCTCAGATGGGAGATTTTCTTCCGGATTACCCGTCGATCCACTTCGAGCTGAGTCTCACCAGGTCCACGGAACCCGATTCCACCCTGCGAACTACGCAAATGCTCCCATTGCCGAGTCAGGCGGGGAAGGTAATACTCCAGTTGTGCCAGTTCAACCTGGACTTTTGCTTCACGGGTCTGAGCGCGTCGGGCAAAAATGTCGAGAATCAATCCGCTGCGATCGATGACTTTCGCCGGAATCTTGCGTTCGAGATTACGCACCTGAACCGGAGTCAAATCATCGTCGCTGATCGCCAAGTTTGCCTGATAACGTCGGCAAAGAGATCCAATTTCTGTCGCTTTTCCTTCGCCAATGAATGTCGCCGCATCCGGTTTCATCCGACGCTGCTTGATTTTATAAACAACTTCCGCTCCGGCAGTTTCCGCCAGAGCCGCCAATTCATCCAATTGATCGTCAATCCGCCATTCAGGCACTTCCGCACGGATCACTGCGAAAAGGATCGCCTTTTCACGCGACGTTGATGAATTCTTTCCATTGTTTTGATTCATAAACAATTCACAAATGTGGATGTGGTTATGTGTTATAGCGGGGTAGCGTAAGCCTCCGTGCTTGCGCTTCCCTCCGTGCTTGCGATTCCCGTGCTTGCGAATACTCCCGCAGGCAGGGACGCCTACGCTACCCCTCTACATGGGCGGGACGCCTACGCTACCCCTCTACATGGGCGGGACGCCCATGCTACCCCTCTACATGGGCGGGACGCCCATGCTACCCCTCTAACACGGGCGGGACGCCTACGCTACCCCTCTACATGGGCGGGACGCCCATGCTACATCGGGCGATGCTCTCGGGCAAGCATTGTCTCTCCAACTAAAAATGCCAACGCCAGCACTATCATCGCCAGACTGATTTCCTTACCGTGATGTAGACGAACCAGGGCATCGGACAAGGATTCTTCCGGATTCGGTCTCAGCAGCACTCCCGGCAGTTTAGAAGAATTCAATTTTTCGATTGTCAGATTGCTCTCATTCGCGGGAAACTGCGCCGCAGTCAGGTTGATCTCGCGATCCTGTTCCAATAAGCGATAGATGCCGGGCCAATTGGTGGCGTCGCTGCGCCAACGCCTGGTTTCGGAATGAAAATCCGCGGTCGCCGGGATCAGGTTGCCGAGAGGATCAAGAGCTTCGCGTAATTCAATCTTTTCCGCGGTTCCCATCTGCCAATATACAGGTTCTCCGCAAGGTGTAGTTTGAAAAATCGGCGCATCGCCAGTTGCCAGGTAACCGACACCTGCCTGCACCAAGGGAGCGAAGATGCCGGATAGCGCCCAGTCTGTCCATGAGGTATCCGCCGATGAGGGCGTCCACCAGAGACGTCCATGACCCGCCTTTCGCTCGACCAGGAAGGGAGTGCCGTCGGTCAAGCGGATGAGAACATGATCACCCTTCTCTTCCTTGATTTTGAACACTCGTTTTACCAAGGGAGCGTCATACCGTCCCGATCTCTTGATCAAACTTGCGAACACCGGATGAGAATAATCCAAATCTTCCCATCGGCTGTGATAAATCGGCAGTGAGGTTTCATCCAGAATGGGTCCCAGGTTGAATTGAGGCAGCACTTCTCTTCCGTAGGAAGCCAGGTCTGCCTTGCTTCCCAAAAGCAGCCAGATGCCTCCGCCGTTCTTCACATACTCCCTGATACGACTCACTTCCGGTGGACGGTAAGCTGTTCTTCCCGAAATAATCAAAACATCATAATCTTCGAGGTTTACTCCTTCGATGCCTCCTGGTCTGATGGTTACGTTAAAATATCCATTATTGTCGGAATCCAGATTGAGAGCCAGGTCGAAGAATCTCATGGCGCGCAGATCATCGCCGGCAACCAGAACATTTCGTCGTTCGGGAATGGTAAAAACGAAGGGGAAGCGATTGTCCAACGCCAGGGCGTCATCAAATTCAATCTGCGCCTCCGCGGCGAATTTCCCCGGTCGCTGGGGCTGGAGTGTAACGGCACTAGTATTTGTTTTTTCAGGAGAAAGCGTTACCTCAGTCTCTACAATGCGGCGTCCATCGATGGTCACCGAGAGAATCGCCGACACCGGAGCACCACCGCCGGTGAACTGTAAGGAAATCTCCATTCCCAGCGGTATGTTCGGCTGCAAAGCGGCATCAGTAAACCTGACATCGGTGATGGCGATATTTGGAGCGCTTCCCTCCGCAGCGACAGGGATGCGAATCACATCCACCTGCTTGGGTAGAGCGGGCAGACTATCTGGCGCGAGATCGCAGAAATCGGAGAGCCAGAGCACTTCCTGGCGTATAGCGGCGCTTTGCGAAAGTAGCTGCGTAACTCTGTACCATGCCGTCGGCAGATCGACACTGCGTCCATCGCTGGTGAATTGATCGATCCAGGTAGGAACATTACCCTCTGGGGACTGCCAGGAAACGTCACGATCCCCACGTCTGTCCGCCACGACTATCGCGATTCGTCCCAATGGATCTAGACTATGGAAGATTTCTTTCAGCATCTGTTTCGCCCGGGCAAGAGGCTGTCCTTCAATACGTCTTGCCGACATCGACGCCGATAGATCTAAAAGAACCACAGTATCGCTGCGTGCTCTTCCGCCGCCGGAAGTTTTTTTCACTGCTGGACGTAAAAACGAGTATGCCAAGGCAAGCACCGCCAACGTTCTCAGAAGCAAGAGCAGCCATTGACGGATTCTCAGCTTTCGCATACGTTTCAATTGCAGTTTCCGTAAAAATTCGAGGGTGGGAAATGGCTGCCGTCGAAGACGTTTTCGCCCCAAAAGGTGGATCAGAATCGGCAGCGCCGCCAGAAGCAATCCCGCCCACAATGCTGGATTCAAATAGGTCATAAGCTAATATCGAGTCATCGCACCGGTCTCGTCAACAGTAGCTTGGAGGTGGTTATCTTGCCCTAGTAAGATGATAATTTTATATTTTAAGTTTATATTCGACATAGGGAATCATCGCTCAGTATCAGTAATGAATAAGGAAATCAGATCATGATGTCGACCATGCGGAAAAACACCGCAACCATTTTGTGGATTCTGGTCTTTGCCTTTATTGCCACTATTGTATTCTCATGGGGCATGGGTGGTTTCAAAGGAAAATATAAAGCCGGTGTAGTTGGAAAAGTGGATGGGATCGAGATTTCCCGCGATTTGTATGAGAACGCTCTCGATAATCGTTTCGAATATGAACGGCAAAAATCGGAAGAGCCGATGACGGAAAATCGCGAGAATCAGATTCGCAGTGATGTCTGGGATGGAATTGTCAGTGAAATTTTATTAGAGAAACACCGGAAGAAAGCTGGGATCATTGTGAGTGATAAGGAAGTCGCCTATTCCGTACGGAATTTCCCCGCCGCCCAAATTATGCAGAGCCCGAATTTTCAAGACAGCGCCGGCAATTTTGATATGAACTTCTATCATCAGGTTCTTCAGGATCCAGGTAATCTCAATTTCGTTATCACCCTAGAGAAAAACGCCCGCGATCAGATCTTACAACAGAAGATGATTCAACGCATCACCACCGGTTCTCACATCTCCGAAGCTGAAGCTAAAGATGCCTGGATTCGCGATAATTCTCTCGCCTCCGCCACCGCCATCATCGTGGAATGGAAAGAGATGAAAGTCGATACAACTGCCTTCACCGATGATGAACTTAAAGCGCACTACAAGAAAAACTACGAGGATTTCAAACGATTGGAGCTGAGGAAAGCGCAGTATGTCCTCTTTCCCGACAATCCATCTCCGGAAGATTCCAATGCCGCGCGTGAGTTGATCAATGATCTGAAAAACCGTTTGGAACAGGGTGCCCGGTTTGAAGACCTGGCAAAGGAATTCAGTGATGATCCTTCAGCGTCGGAAGGCGGGGATTTGGGATGGTTCGGCAAGGGCAAGATGGTCGAACCCTTTGAGAAAGCGGCGTTGGATGCGAAGATCGGGGAAGTTGTAGGACCAGTCGCCTCCACCTTTGGTTATCATCTGATTCGTGTTGATGATCGACGCGGCAAGGGTGACGATTGGGAGCTGAAAGCACGGCACATCTTGCTAAAGATTGAGCGCAGCCCGCAGACATTAGATGATCTCCAGGCGCGGGCGTATGGATTCCGTGATGAAGCCGAAGAGAATGGATTCACTACCGCCTGTAATGTATATAATATCAAACCGGATACCCTCGATCGGCTCAGCCGTCGCGGATTCTTCCCTCGTCTGGGAAGAAACCTGGCGGCTTCCGAATTGCTCTTCAGCCGCCCAAAATTCGATATCAGCCCAGTCTACCAATTTAAACAAGGCTTTGCAATTTTCCAGGTTTTCGCCATTGAACCGGAACATTATGCTTCCTTCGAGGAATCCAAGGAAACTATAATCCGCAACTATGCGAAAGAGAAGCAATTGGAACTCGCCAAAAAGCGAGCGGAGGAGATTTACCAGGTCGCACGTGAAACCAGCGACCTGGATCAAACCTCGGCTCAGGTCGGAATCGCCATCCAAGAGTTCCAGAAACCGTTTAAAATCGATGATTATGTTCCTGGTGTGGGACGAGAGCCGGCGTTTACCGTCGCCGTGTTTAACCTGAAAGTGGGTGAGATTTCCAAACCGTTGGAAGGATCAAAAGGATATTATATTGTCCGCTTGGATTCCCTGGAGACTCCAGACTTAGAACAATGGGCG
>CAZCRQ010000007.1:0-13967 GCA_964501095.1 uncultured bacterium
CGCAAGCACGGAGGCTTACGCTACCCCTCATGACGGTAAATTATCGCAAGCACGGCGAATCGCAAGCACGGAGGCTTACGCTACCCGGTTTATAAACTGATGAGGAGAATAATATCATGTTCGGAATAGTCCTGGGAACTTCATTTCGAGAGCTGGAGATTGCTCGCGAGGGAGATGAGGAGCGTGTTGTCACGCCTTATGGAAGTTGCACGCTACAGATCCAGGGAGCGGTGGCATACTTGGCGCGTCATGGAGAACATGGAGTCCTGCCACCCCACAGGATCAATCACCATGCTCATTTTTTCGCTTTCAAAACCCTTGGCATCGACCATGTGGTGTCATTCGGCTCAGTAGGAAGTTTGAGACGAGCCGTCCCACCCGGGACACTCATTGTTCCATACGATATTTTCGCCCCTTTTCATGTAGTCACTTATCATAACGATGAAATCAAATTCACAGTTCCCGAATTCGATCAGTATTGGCGTGATCGTGTAATAGAAGCGTTAGAGAAAGCGGAGTTGAATCCGGTAAAAGCGGGCATTTATGTCGAAGCGATGGGACCTCGTTTTGAGACCCATGCTGAGATACGTTTTTTTGCCAGTGTTGGGGATATTGTCGGTATGACCTGCGCCGCTGAAGCAGCTCTCGCCCGTGAGTTGAACTTCTCCCACGCGATTGTCAATATGGTGGATAATTACGCTAACGGTGTTGGTCTGCGTCCCCTCACCGGCGAACGATTCCGTGAGCAGGTAGCGGCTAATAGACAAAAAGTCCTCGCCGCTTTAGATGCTATTATACATTTCATATAAATTAACATATAGTTAAATGATGCAAAGATGTTGTAGCATCTTTGCGACTTTGCGGCGTTGCGTTAATTTTTAAGGGGATATCATGTGCGAATAGATTTGATTATCAACGATAAAGTCATTTTCGGCGAACGAGTAGTCAAGAATGGGATTCATCGAGTGGTCAACAATCGATAATTCGCGATTAACGCAATGGCACAAAGACGCAAAGGCGCAAAGATATTCTCCAATTCCACTTTCTCTTCCTGGCTTGGAACCAGGATCATCATCGCCTCGGGATCGACTTTGCTTAGATCAAAATCCCCCGCCATCCTCCACTCACACTCCCTTGACCAATCAGCTCCTTTGGATGATAATGTCTGAAAAAAGCGCCGTTCTTCTTTGGATAGGATTTTCCTTTCCTTAACATTACCATAGCATACCGGTTTTACCCCAAGCCGTTCACACTCGGAAATTTTGACCGCAATTCCATAAGGCTCGAAAGATGGACGCACATAGCGTCGCCGCCAGGTCATCTTCTCGATCATTTCCACCGGATGCAACGAAGTGAACGACACCATCGGGCTGCTGTTCGGCATTCGCCAGCAGGTTCCTCGAATCTTCTTTTCCTGCAGGATATGTTTCAGAGTGTGAAAGGCAGAGCGGGGATATTCGCCACTACTGGAAACAATTGCCCGGTAATAATCAGCCGGGCGTTCACCGATCCAGGGAATGGGTGAGATTCGTGTCCAATGGACAAGATGATTCCAAGCGACTCCAGAAAGAGCTTCAATTGCAGAATCGGCCGTTACGGCTCTTTTAAATGAATAGCTGCGCGGCGAATATCTCACTTGAAAACGCGTCTCGAGTTTCAACTGTAAATTATTCTTTTCTATATATTGCTGGAGGCTGCTATTCGGACGCCAAGAGATGGGAAGGAGAACCTCCGCGCGTTGCATAATCCACTGGTCACGCGCCTGCCATTCCGGTTTCCCGGTACGACGGTTGCTCTCATAGTATGGAATCAGCAGGGCAAATTGCCGCTCCAGCTTGAAATCTTCGATTACCTGCTGCAAGCGAGGACGTATTTCCGAATCACCTGTGTTCATCGGCGATCCGACAAGCACAATCACCGAACCCATCGCTTCGTTCATTGCCCAGAGCGCTAACTCCCAGGTTTTCATTCCGATTCCAGTGAGCAGAGTCATTTTTTTCTGCACCAGCCAGGCTGCGGCAGTAATGGTTTGTTTTACCCATAATTCATCGCCGACGGGGTAGCGGTTCTGACGGGAATTTAAAATTGCGGCGGTGGGATTGCTTAGAAGGGATTGATTGCCAATCCAACACTCTTTTGGAGCGAGATGAAGAGCTTCCGAAGATTTTATCGAATTCATTGTTTTTATTCACCATTAAGAACACCAAAGTCGCATTGAGGCAAGTAGCCCTTGTGAGATGATTTAATAGGATATATCTCAAGTACAAGAGAGCTATTTGCCCGCTTCAGCGGGCTGCTCTGTAGCACCTTGCTTTAGCAAGGGTGTACGAAACGATACAATTTGCCCAGCACGCTTTAGCGTGCTTGGGAAGAGCTTTAGCGTGCCTAATATGTACTTAAGCTGACATGGACTATTTGAGAACCATCACCTTGGGTCGTCTTGTTTCGCGCTGAGTCCAGGTTCAAATCAAGCTAAATCTACCCACATAAAACCGCGAGGAACCGCTTTGTGCCTTTGTGCCTTAATGGTAAACTTCTTTCATGATTATTACTCACTTCTCATCGCCATGAAGGGACCTTGATTGGGGCGGTTGGGTTCCTCTTCATTTTCAATCCCGAGCAACTCCTGCGGATCGGGCAAGGATTTCAAATTATCGAGTCCGAAATAGACCAGAAAAGCATCGGTGGTGCCATAGAGCAGGGGTCGCCCGGGAGCCTCTGCCCGTCCCGTTACATGGATCAGGTTGCGTTCCAGGAGCGTGTGAATCACGGGAACGGAATCGACACCGCGAATGGCTTCGATTTCCGCCCGGCTGATCGGCTGACGGTAGGCGATGATGGAGACAACTTCCAGGGCGGCACGTGAAAGCCGCTGTTTTTGCCTGTTTTTCAAGTGCCGCTTGACTATATCGGCATATTCCGCCCGAGTTGCCAGACGCCAGCCTCCCGCCACACGCTGTACTGTAATCCCATGTGCGCCCTCCTGGTATTTCAAATCGAGCATCGCAGCGAGCGACTGCACCTCCCCACTATCCACTCCCGGGATCGCTTCTGAAACAGCACCGGCATCCAGAGGCTCATCCGCCGCCAGAAGCAGTGCCTCAAACGCCGCCAAGACTTCGGAATTTTCCATACATTTTCACGGGCGAGACGCCCGTGCTACACTGATGTTTTCTATACATTTAATCCACGGGCGAGACGCCCGTGCTACAGGGATTATTCGACCTATATGACCTACTCAATCTGCTCAAAGTTTAATTGCTTCTGAGCCTCGAGTTCAAACTGTGGTCCCCGGAAAATATAAATTTCGCCTAGAATTTCTTTCTGACGCACTGCGATCTGTCCCTTACGTATCAACTGCAAAAGGGCGAGAAACGCTACCACCGCTTCGATCCGATCGGCAAAGGTTTCTATCAACTTGCGAAATAGAACGCTCTTCCGTTTTTTCAATAACTCCAGAAGTAGAGCTGCCTGATCTTCAATGGTGACTTTAAGCAGGGAAATCTGACGGACATTCTTTCTCGCCATATTACGTGTGAGTTCATGGAAGGCTTCCGCCAGATGAATCAGGTTGACATCCTTCAGAAATTCGATATTTTCATCGAAGGGGACAGTTTCCGCCGCGGCACCGCGGGGAAAATGTTTCCTCTGCGCCGCTTCATTACGCGCCAGTTGCTGCGCCGCGGCGACAATCTCACGGTATACTTCCTCCAATGCTTCACTAAGTTCCCGATCGACCTCCTCCTCTACCGCTTCATCCTCTTCCTCCCCGGGGAGCAAAGATCGCGCTTTCATCGAGAGTAAAAGAGCCGCGACAAAGATGATCTCCCCAGCATCATCAAGGTCAAGATTTTTCACCGTCCGGGCATAGATGAGAAAGTCATTGGCAATGATGGCGAGCGGCAGCTCCGCCAAATCAAGTTGACGTTGGCGGACAATATAGAGAAGCAGGTCGATCGCGCCTTCATAAACAGGAAGGTGAATAGTGAATGGCAGGGTGTTCATCCGATTTTCATCGCCTCATGCACTTCCATCATGGTCTGCTGGGCAACTATTCTCGCCCGTTTCTCACCGTCGATAAGAATCTCCAGCACCGTATCCTCGTGATTGTCATATTGAGCGCGCTTCTCTCGAATAGGCGTGAGAACGCCATTTAGTATTACCGCACAGTTTTTCTTGCAGGCGACGCATCCCAACACTCCGCTGCGACAGTCATGGGTAATCTGTGGAACCTCGAGGCTGTTGAACTTAGTATGATAATGGTAGATGTTGCAGACTTCGGGATGCCCAGGATCATGGCGACGCACTTTCTGCGGATCGGTAATCGCCTGCATCAGTTTTGCCGCCGTCTCCTTTTCACTATCGGCAAGAAATATCGCATTCCCCAGGCTTTTCGACATGCGCCGGCCATCGGGTCCCGGCAAACGGGCAAAACGAGTTACAATCCCCTCCGGTTCAGGAAAAATCTCTACATACAAACGATTGAAACGACGCGCTATTTCTCGTGTGATCTCGATGTGGGGAAGCTGATCCTCACCGACCGGCACCGCATCGCCTTTATATAACAATATATCCGCCGCCTGCAAGACCGGATAACCCAGATGACCGTAAGTCATCAGCTCTTCCAAGCCAAGGTCGCGAACCTGCTCCTTGACCGCCGGATTGCGTTCCAGGCGGTTTTTGGTCACCAACATGCTGAAGATCAGGTGCAATTCCGCATGTTCCTTGATTTGTGATTGACGGAACAGGGGGCTGACCTGAGGATCAATCCCTGCCGCCAGCCAATCCTTGACCATCTCCAGTGTATTCGGAAGGATTGTATCTACATGGTCGACATCGGTGGTGAGCACATGATAATCCGCGACCAGGTGAAAGTTCTGGCACTCACGCTGCATCCGCACCCAGTTTTCCAAGGCGCCGGTGTAGTTTCCCAGATGAAGTTTGCCGGTGGGTCTCATCCCCGACAAGATGCGCTTTTTATCTTCAATCGACATAAAACTGATTTTTAAAGTGGATGTGTCTTACGTTCTAAAGACATTTTGAAGTTGATAATAATAAGCTCTCAAAGATAATCCTGCAAGAGAAATCACTTCGTCGCCAATTGTCCACAAGCGGCGGAAATATCACGTCCCCGACTGTTGCGTAGTACAACTGTCCGTCCCAGCCGCACCAGCTCCGCGGCGACCTGTTCAACCTTGATCTCATCGGGTGGGGAAAAACCGCCAGACGCTTCATTGTAACGCAACAGGTTCACTTTCACCGGAAGAGAACCGATCCAGCGATGCAGCTTGCGGGCATCCTCAACCGTATCGTTCAATCCTTCCGCAATGAGAAAGGCGATAGTGATGCGGTTGCGGGTATGCAAAGCGTATAATTCCAAGCTGAGATGCAACTCTTTCAGAGAATATCTCCCCGCGATGGGTAAAAGCTGACGTCGCCTCTCTTCGTCCATCGAACCGATAGAGACAACAAGTTTCGGAGGATATTCAAGTTGTGCTAGTTCATGGATTTTTTTCGGAATGCCGATGGTCGAGAGGGTCACTTTCCGATGCGACAAGCTGATGCCATCCGGATCGACCAGACATTGCCAGGCTTTCATCACCTGGGGAAGGTTCACCAATGGCTCACCCATACCCATGAACACAACGTTGCTGAGGCGAGCTGGTGAGACCTTGGCACGCACGACCAGGAAGGTGCCGATGATCTCCTCAGCGGTCATGTTACGGATCAATCCCATCTCGCCGGTCGCGCAGAAAGTGCAGCCGAAAGCGCAGCCCACCTGGCAGGAAAGGCAGACGGTGTTCCGATCCTCCGCGGGGATAAAGACTGTCTCAACCCGTGCGCCATCCTGCAATTCAAAGAGGAATTTCGTGGCGCTGTCCACCCGTTCTCCGGTCACCTGCTTAAGAACTTTGGGGAAGCCTAGTAGGAAGCTCTCTTTTAATTCACCTCGCAGATTTTTAGATAGATCTGTCATCTCATCGAAGGAGAGGGCGTTTTTTCGGTAAATCCAGGCGTAAAGCTGACGTCCGTGAAAAGCGCGATAGCCAAGGCGCTCCATTAGCGACTCAAGCTCTTCAGACGAATATGATAAAAGATTATTCTCATTCTCGCCCTTGGGCTTGAGAACGAGTGGATTATGCGGATAAGAGAGGAGTTTACAGTTGGACACAGTTGACCGCTCCGACAAGGCGGAAAAACGCCTGCTCGAGATTCTCCGTGCCGGTCTTGATTAGAATCTCTCCCAGTGTTCCATAAGCGTGGAGCTTGCCTTCATGGATGATCGCAATCCGATCGCAGAGTTTCTCCGCTTCATGTAGGTTATGAGTGGAAAAGAGAATAGTGCGTCCATCTTGTTTACTGGAACGGATAAAGTCGATGATATGCCGGGAACTGATAGGATCCAATCCGGCGGTGGGTTCATCGAAGATCATTAACCGGGGATGGTGAATGATCGCCCGGGCGATATTCACTCTCTGACGCTGCCCGGTGCTCAATTTCCCGATCTTTTTCCGGTTGAAGTCCTCCAGTCCGAAAAACCGGCTTAATTCCTCCAGGCGCGATTTAATTTCATGATCTTTTAAGCCATACAATCCAGCGTAGTATTTCAGCACTTCAATCGCGGTCAGACGTGTATACAGATTGGTGTCGCCGGAAAGAAATCCGATGTTGGCGCGTACTTCATGAGGCTGCTGGACGACATCAAAACCGGCGACTGTCGCTGTACCTTCGGTCGGTTTGAAGATAGTCGCCAACATTCGCAGGGTGGTGGTTTTTCCCGCGCCATTGGTACCTAAAAGCCCGAATATCTCCCCTTCCCGGACATCGAAGACAATGTGATCGACCGCGGTGATCGAACCACGCTTGCGATCCTCGAAGATTTTTGTCAAACGATCAACTTGGATCATTAGATTGTATCCTTTATTTCAATAATTCCACAAAAAAATAGATTCTTCGCTTCGTTTAGAATGACTAATAGCAAAGATTATATAGAACTAAATAGATTCTAAAGCCCGAAGCCCAAAACCCAGTCAATAATTTCCCAGCTTTTCCAATGAGCGCCAATTGGGATTGGATAATTCCCCCACCTTGGTTGAATGCACCTGAACATAATCGCCGAAACCGTTACGGTCGACAAAGACAAAATAGACCCCGCCTTCAATGTGATCATAATACCAAATCTGATAGCCAGTGCTGGAATGGAGGTCGAAAGGATGGTCTTCGATAAGATCCGGTTCGCCGTACATCAGGTAGGCGCGTCCCCGGTCTGTTGTCCAACCCTCCTGCCCAAAGCTGCCCTTGTATCGTGCGTTCGACTCCTGCACACGTCGCATGTACTCTTCACGAAGCTCATTATTCTGGGTCGATTTATCCGGATCGTTGGCGATCCAGAATTTCGCCAAGAACAGACGCTGCGCCTCTTTATTCAGTTCCTTCAACTGCTCTTCCACCTTAGATTTCATAATGTAACGCACCATTTTCAGCTCTTTGGCGACTTCTTCATCGGTCATCGACTTGATGTCAAATCCCGGATCGTCCATGGCGTATGTGGAACTAAAGTCCTCCGCGCGGTACACCCAGAATTTCCGTTCCTTGGCAGTCTGCTCACCGGTCGTTTCATCCGTCACCGTGAGCATTAGGGAATAGGAACCTGTATGCAGGGTGGCGATGGAGAAAGCATCCGCTTCCACACAACCCGAGGCTGGAACCTTACGCTGGCGGTCATCCAAACGCTTAACCACTGTCCGCTCGTCATCTAAAATCTCCCGGGTTACCAGATATGACGCCATGGAATCGGCAGTCAGATTGTAGAGTTCTGTATAATAGAATACCTGGGGATTATTAGTCCCGAAAACACGTTCCGCATTGGGCAGCACCAGTAAACCGTTATGCTCGAATTCCCCCTCTCCGCCGGTCGCTTTTTCGATCCGCGAAGCGATGATGATATCCGAGATCGCCAAGTCTGAAGTGGAGAAATTCGATCGATCGATAAGGAAACCTTCCGTCTGATATTTTTGGGCGATCAAATCGACAACTTCCACTTCAATCCGATATTTCCCGGATTTGATCCTGTATTTAACCAATTCCGGGATTTTCTGTCCGCTCTGACGTTCTTCCGAGCTGGCAGTACGATCGATCCGCTCCCAGGAATCACCCGTAATCAGCTCATCATTGTTATAAAACTTGAAGGTGATCCGGTATCGCGCCCGGACACCATTTTCGATCTCTTCGGTTTCCAACAAGCTGCGATCTATCAGGGCGTATATCTCCAGTTGCAAGGTCTCCGCATCATAACGCAAAATTGCATAATCCGTGGTGAAAAATTTAAACGTCGCACGGCTATACTTCAGCGGATTTATCGTGGAAATAGTCGAATCGTTCTGAATTTCACCGGATTTAAGTTGAGTAGAGTCCACTTCATTGGTCTGAGCCAAGACGTGGAGAAGCATCGGCACGGCATTCAGCGCTACAAGTATCACCAGGATTAAAAATTTTTGCCTGATCATTGTCGTGTACCTCATTTCCGGTTTCACACTTGAAAAATAGGCTCAAACACAATATAACCATCCTTAATCAGAAAATGAGCAATAACAAGCAAGCGAATACTCCAAACACAATGGAAGTATTGATCAGCCCTATCAGGGGGAGGAAGAGCACACCGCCGAGAAGCGCCGCCAGGCAGCCACCGATTAAGTCCGAGGCGTAAAGAGGGGAGATTGCTGTCTGCTGGTTCGGTGAGTAGAGGAATCCGCTTTGGGCAAACAGCCCCGCTGTGCATATTCCCGACAGCATAACCAGTATAAATGAACCGACCAAGTGTGCATTGTGATTGAAATGTAGCACAAAAGCGAGGAAGAAAAATAAAAGAATAATGACAACACGAAATGCCAGGCGACTTAGACGATAGTTTCGTGAATGTTGCCCCCATCGATGGACAATCTCATCGGGAAGCCAAGCGCCGATCGCCAAACCCGCCATGAACGACATCAGAATCAGCCCAATGTTCTCGAACAACACCCCATTCTTCACCTGGTACTGCATCAGGTAGAGGGTTTCCAGCAGCATCCCGCTGAATCCGGCGATAAAAACAATCACGATAGCTTTTAACTTGTGATTATGTTTCCGCAACAGAGTGCCGTCAGTCGCCCCCGGCTGGCGGAAAAGACGATGTTTCAGAAATAAGAGAACCACACCAATCACAACCATAATCAGCAGGATGATTCCGAATTGTCCATATATTCCAAGTTTTCCACGGACATAGAGCGTTGGGATCTTAATTGAGGCGAGGTCGAAATAAGCCAATCCTGGGAAAAAACGTGAGAGCCAGATCATCAAAGCGTAATGGAAACATATAGGATTGGCGTCTGAATTCACGGTCGCCGGTGTTGATTCCAAGGTCGTCCGAATCTGGGCAAGTCGATCGTTGGTTAGTAGGTAATGCAAGTATGCCGGCACAATCAGACGGGTGTGGAGTTGGCGCTCGTTCCACCTTTCTTCAAGAATCGAGGATTCTCTAATCAATTCCCGATTCGAGGCGACGATGACATTACTGGCTCCCGGAATAAAAAGCACCTCATTAAAAACTTCCCTTAGGGCGCAGTAAACACTCGCCATTCTTTTTGCCAGTTGAGGCGTCCAATAATTCTCCGCCGAGCGAAGCTCCAGACCAAGAATGCCGTCAGGTGGTAATTTTGCACGGCAGAGCTGAAAAAACTCACGTGTGTAATACCGGTTCACCTGGCTGGAAGAGGGATCGGGCATTCCCACCAGGATCGCATCATAAACGTCGGCATTTTTAAGATAATTACGTGGATCAGCTGTCCGAATATGCACCGATTCATCCGCCAAGGATCGAGTCACTTCTTCAGGCAAATAACGATTCACCATTTTTAAGACTACTGGATTCAATTCAACATATTCGATCTTCTCGGGTCGATGTTTGAGGATTTCTTCGACAAGTCCTTCAAATCCTCCGCCCAATAACAGGACATTTTTCGGGGAAGGGTGTTGAAGCAGGGTCAGGTGAACAAACTGCTCCGCCGATGTACCCTCTGTCTCGTATGCTAGGGTATTGTTTTCGTAAATCGTATATTGCCCCGAGCGCTCGATGATGGTAAGCCTGCCATAAGGTGTGTCTTTACTTTCAAGGAGATCCGGGTGATTCCAGGAAGTCATCAGTCGGTCGGTCTCATCGGCTCGCACCACCAGAAAAAGAAGTATTGAAAACACTGCGATGATTACGGTAATCCAAAAAGGCGAACGTTTTGGCGCACCCTTGAAGAGAAGCCAGGCGAAAATTGCCCCCGCTGCCGCCAAGCTGCTAAAAATTGCCGTCGCGTAGTTTGAAACTCCAGCGATAAGACAGATTGTCGCCGTTATCCCTCCCCATAAACCGCCGAAGCTCTCAATGCTGTATGCTAATGCCAGACTTTTACCCGTTTCCATGAAACTTTTGGCAGCCCATTGAAAAAGCAGTCCCATAAGTCCGCCGATTGGTAGCAAAGAGAGAGCTATCAGAAGAAACTGACTGGAGAAGGGGAGATATGCGCCTGGCACTCCGGAGAAGAGACGATGGCTGTAACGGATGAAAGCAATGTCTATCGGTGCCAATAAGCTGAGAAGAAGGATCGGGACGAAAATTACCGTCGATGAAGGAGCATGTTTTATCCTCGCACTTGCCACTCCAATCGCTGTCCCCAACAACCAGACACCCAGCGCGAGAATATAGATCAATTCGATGCCGTACGACGCGACGATCAGCTCACGTAACAGCGCCACTTGGTACAGTAGGGAGAGAAAACCGATTATAACGAGGAAAAACACGCTATAAGCCGAGTTGCCCCCTTATATATGCAGGTGTCAGCCGAGGACGGCTGACACCAATCGCTTACTCTTTGCATGCCGTCAGATGTCCTTCGGCTGACGGACTATATTCTCATTGCGCCTGCACCGTTCCAATCGAGGCGATATTCACGATATCATTTACACCGGCGTCACGTTGCAGAACGTGCATCGGGAGTTCCAATCCGCAAAGCAAGGGACCGATCGATGTGCCTCCGCCAAGACAATGCAGGATTTTGAAAGCGATATTCGCCGAGTTCAGATCCGGGAAGATCAGACAGTTGGCTCCACCCTGGATTTTAGCAAAGGGATATTGTTTACTGAGGATTTCTGGAATCAGAGCGGTTGTCGCCTGCATCTCTCCATCCACCGCCCAGTCGGGATGACGTTGCCAGAGAATTTCCACCGCTTCCCGCATCTTACGCGAAGATTCATGCGGCACGCTGCCGAAATTGCTGAATGAGAGCAGAGCGATCCGCGGGGTGATTCCGAAACGTGTCGCCAATTGATGCACGTCCTCCGTTATTTCCACAATCCGCTCGACGCTCGGATTGATATTCACCGCAGTATCCGCCATGAAATAGTGTTTGTGCTCGATGATGACAATGTCGACCGCGGCGATAGTGCGCTTGTGCTGAATACCGGACAATACCTGCAGCATGGGACGTATAGCGATCGGGTAATAGCGGTTGCGTCCAGCGATATAAACATCCCCTGCACCTTCGCGCACCATCATTGGACCGAAATACTCCGGACGCGCGATATGAAGCGCCGCCTCTTCCAAATTGACGCCTCGGCGACAACGACGCTTGTGATATTTCGCAACAAAATCGGCAAACAACGGCGAATTCTTCGGTTCGATGATCTCGACTTCATTCAACGGCAATGAGAGTTCCTCGATCTTTTTATGAATAACCGATTGATCTCCGAGGAGAATGGGAATGCCGAATTTCTCTTCGAGAATGATATTAGCAGCGCGAAGTATTTTTTCATCATGCCCTTCGGCAAAGACGATCCGTTTCGGTTTTTTCTGAGCCCAATGGATGAGGCGACGGATGGTCTGACGTTCCGCTCCCAGCATCTCTTCCAGATGATCTCGATAAGCGTTCCAATCGGTGATAAGATGACGCGCCACACCCGATTCGCAGGCAGCCTTAGCGACCGCCAGCGCTTCCCAAGTGAGCACCCGGGGATCGAATGGTTTTGGAATCAGGTAATCGGTGCCGAACTGAATTTTCTCCTGTCCGTAAGCGTTGAGCACGACATCGGGTACATCTTCTTTCGCCAGCGCTGCCAAAGCATGCGAGGCGGCGATCTTCATCTCTTCATTGATGGCGCGCGCCCGCACATCCAAGGCGCCGCGGAAAATGAAGGGAAAACCTAATACATTGTTGACCTGGTTAGGATAATCGCTGCGCCCAGTTGCTATGATTACATCATCACGGGCGGCTTTAGCATCGTCATAAGTGATCTCCGGGTCGGGATTCGCCATGGCGAAAATAATCGGATTTTTCGCCATCGAACGTACCATGTCCTTAGTGACTACGTTAGCGGTGGAAACCCCACAAAAAGCATCAGCACCGCGCATGGCATCCTTTAATGTGCGGACATCGGTCTCCGCCGCGAAATACGCCTTGAAAGGATTGTATCGGGGGTGTCCTTCCACTAAATCTTCTCTGCCCTTGTAAAGAACGCCTTTGGTATCGCACATAGTGATATTTTCATGACGAACACCCAGGGCTTTATAGAACTTGGCGCAGGCAATTCCGGCTGCCCCGGCGCCGTTGAAAACCACCTTGATCTTCTTTATATCCTTGCCGCTAACCTCCACGGCGTTTAACAACGCCGCACCGGAGATGATCGCCGTGCCATGCTGGTCATCGTGGAATACTGGAATATCCAGCCGCTTCTTCAACTCCTCCTCGATATAGAAACACTCGGGCGCCTTAATGTCCTCAAGGTTGATGCCGCCAAAAGTCGGGGCGAGGATTTCACAGGTACGGATCACTTCCTCCGGATCCTCCGTATTCAACTCGATGTCGAAGACATTCACCGAGGCGAACCGTTTAAAAAGAACGCCTTTACCCTCCATCACCGGTTTCCCGGCGAGTGCCCCAATGTTGCCTAAGCCCAGCACTGCGGTGCCGTTAGAAATCACCGCCACCAGGTTGCCCTTCGCCGTGTACTGGTAAACATCTTCCGGATTGTCTTTGATTTTCAGGCAGGGAACCGCCACTCCGGGCGTATATGCCAGAGATAAATCCCGCTGCGTCAAGCAGGGTTTTGTGGAACGAACTTCAATTTTTCCCGGTATTGGTGAACTATGGTAAGCTAACGCTTCCAGATCGTAAGACATGACTGACTCCTAGGTTTGCAAATAGTATAAAGTTAATTGTTTCCACCGTAGCATGGGCGTCCCGCCCATGATACGGTTGTCCTGCCCATGACACGGGCGAGACGCCCGTGCTACTTAAGATTCATCGGACATGAACTACTAGACAAAACGCTAATTTAATAGGGATATACAGGATTAACAAGAGGAATACAGAATACCGAAAATCACCAGGAAATCAAATGAATCCCCATGTCGGTTTCCGTCAGTGCCAGCCGTCTCTGCGGGTTCGCTGCGGCGCGGCTGCCAGGGATAACATACAGGAAAGACTCCCCTGACGTCAGGTTCTGCCAGCTTATCCCAGCAACCTGATCGCCTTCCAGAGCCGCGGCGAGAAGATACTCCCCATTCTTTCCCACAGAGGGATGAACCGCATTGGAAAGCAGGATTGAGTAACTATCCATCGTAGCGATATTCACTTTTATCAAATCGCTAAAGGATTCCTCGCTTCCCTTCCGAGTGGCGATCAAGGTTTGACTGTTCGGCATCCAGATATACTCGCGGCTCATTGTATTGGCGGCGGTTTGAAAATAGACCTCGGTATTACTCAAATCCATCAGCATCAGACGAAAACCGCCCAGGTGGTATGATAGCAGGTATGCCAGATAAGTAAAATCCGGCGATACTAGAGGTAAATCGCCCTGATCGGAGACGATCTGGTAAATGTAACGGTCATTCGTGGTGTCAGCCGTCCTCGGCTGACACTTTAGTTTTTGTTCACCCATAGATGATT
>CAZCRQ010000007.1:14067-17010 GCA_964501095.1 uncultured bacterium
GTGGTGTCAGCCGTCCTCGGCTGACACTTTAGTTTTTGTTCACCCATAGATGATTCCAGCGGATTGGTGACGCGATCGATCTTGACCAGCCGCCCCATTGTGTCCCGTGCAACCAGCGAGCCTTGTGAGGCTGCCCAGGTGGGGGAGGAGCCGCCAGAGAGAACCAGAACCGGTTCCCCATCAATGGGCATCAGATACACTCCACCAGCGATGTCCGGCGTGCTGTAGGCGATGAAGGCACCATCGGGAGAGGGTATGTAGTCTTGATTCAGTCCACCAGGGGAAGCACAGAGCAGCTCGGTCGAACCTTCATCCACATTCCCCCGGAACAATCCCGGTGTCGCCAATTGTTCCGAATAAGTGAACAGGAAATAAACACCATCCGAGAACCATACCGGATGCGTGCCGCCGGGGATCAGTAGATTATCGGTGTCAGCAGCCACCGGGTGAACTGATGGAGTAGGATCATTCGGATTATGATTATTTACGCCATTATCGGTGGAATCCGAGCAGCCGGTAAAAAATAAGTAAAAGATAATAATGATTATAATATGAGCGATTATGCGTATAAGCATTAGTGGTGTTTTATTCTTATATTCTGGTGAAACTATCGTTCTATCCCACCAAAAATTGAATGATGCTTGCCAATTCGTCAAATATGGTCTGATACCGTCATTAAGAATTCTTAGAATAAAATCAGTAATAGTTCTTTGAGATTTCGCCCTATATGGTCTAGCTTCTGATAATATATCACGGGTAATTGAAAAAATAGCATGCAATGAATCGAATATATCTATAATCACATCATATTTTTCATCGAAGAGAGAAGAATTCCTATTACAATGCCAATCCAAAATTTCATTGAAAAAAGAAGTTCAATCAAGAGAGCGTGTGCAGAAGTTATATGAGATCGAACATCAGTCAATTGTACCATTTCAAGAATTCCTGTTCTTATATGCCCATTCAATCCAAGAAGGAAATTTATCCGGTTGCCAAGAGCCGATTGCCTTCGATGAAATTCCTTGTGGAACTGAACCTGAAGTATTCGGTAGTTTTATTCCCAAGATGCCCTTTCCAAGTTTCTGGCTTTCTTGAATTTCCCACTTGACCCACTCACTTCTAGCAGTATTGTTTCCTATGAGGACAACAGTTACTGAAGCGGGACGTATGTATTCTTCCCGAATAACTTGGCGGACATAATCGATATTTGCGCTCTTGATCCGATGATCAAGTTTATGGTTGTAAAATTCGAAACCATCTATGATGTTGCGAAGACCTAAAAAACCATTAACTCTATCAGTATCATCATGATCAAAGCTAATGAATACTCTTCTCTTCATCATCTTTCTCTCCTCATTTTTTGTGGTGTCAGCCATCCGCGGCTGACACACTGGTCTTTATTTACCTAAAGACCAATCATCTGACATATTCAATTAAGTATGTGAGTACCGCTGTCTTTCCCGCCCCAACCGGCACATCAAACCTTACCGTCCGCGCATCTTCTATAATGGGCTCGACCGGTTTCCCCTCGATGTTCGCCTCCTTGATCGACCAGTCACCAAAGAGCCGCTCCAGCACCTCGACGGTCACTCCTTGATCGCGCGAATTGCCCAGGGTGACCTTGAACATTTGACGTGTTCCGCCATCGGGGGTGGTTTCTTCTCGTTCCCGTTTGCGTTCGGCGGTCAGATCGAATGTTTGAGACAGCGTCAGGTCGAGGGGGGAACCGGATGGGGTGTCATCAATGGAATCCTCACCGATAAACAAGGCTTCATTCTTTTCCGTTTTGAAGACTTTGACAATCCCGGAAGGCATAGGCGCGGCTTGTTTGCCAATCAGCGCAAATTCGATATGGGTGGTGATACGATCATCGAAAATGGTGGCATCATATACGTAACGAGTCTGGTAGGGGATGGCATCCGCAGTAAGCATGGGAAGAACGGTATTCTGTCCGCTAGTGAGAATCCCCCCTTGATCGATGACAAACCGGCGTAAATCGCCGAATTGGGTCTGAGTGTCGCCGGAAGCCGCTCCGGCTTTGGGATTGTGACGGTCTACGCGTCGCTTGTCACTGGCGAGATGAATCTCCCCCGCAACAAGTGTCAAGCGTTTATAATTAAAGCTTAAGTCGGACAGGTTATCGACTATATAACTGCCGTTCAAAGACAAATTATCTTTCTCCAACAACGCCTGATAATTAGCTGTCCAAGTGAAATCGTTGCAGAAGTAGGAGAGAGAAACTTCCACCTCTTGGGCTCGCTTTGCCTCATACTGCCAACGAACACTGGGTTCTGCTACCAGTCCATCCGGCATGGCGTCCAAGGTCAAATCTTCGACATCTGAGCGATCGATAATCTGGATTTTTCCGGGAGAACTATCCGGGGCGACAAACAGCTTGTTATCTGTCACCCGCAGCAACGTTCCAACAGCCAAAGTGTCATTGAGTCGAACATGCTCCCCGATTCGTCGCTCCCACATTCTGTCCATATCCAATAGATCATCGGCAAAGGAAACGCTGATGGTGCTGATCTCCTTTGGCTTGTTCACTTTAAGGGTGATCGTGGCGCCATCGGTTCCATAAGGCAGCATTGTTAAGAGCGCTTCCCCTCTGCCTTTTTCTACCGTAATTTGGCGTATTTCACGTATTTCAGTCACTCCACGTGAGTAGACGATGATTTCACGGCTGGTCGCCGGATCATTGCGTACTGCACCCGATGATGGCGTCAATAGGCAAACCAACGACAGGATAAGTAAAGGATTATTCCAAATTGGCATTTTATGTCCTTTGAATTTGTTGAGTGTAGCATGGGCGTCCCGCCCATGTTACGCTGATGTTCATGGGCGGGACGCCCATGTTACGCTGATGTTCATGGGCGGGACGCCCATGCTACGCTGATGTTCATGGGCGGGACGCCCATGCTACGCTGATGTTCATGGGCGGGA
>CAZCRQ010000007.1:17110-25540 GCA_964501095.1 uncultured bacterium
TACGCTGATGTTCATGGGCGGGACGCCCATGCTACGCTAAATGAACTATAACAAACAAGCGAACCTTATGCAAATACCAATAGGGGAACTATCCGCTCTCGGCGCTGCACTTTGCTGGTCGTTTTCATCGGTTGTTTTCACGATAGTCGCCAAAGAGATCGGCGCGCTTGGCATCAATCGAATGCGCCTCCTTTTCGCGACCTTCTTTTTCCTCCTCACCCATCTTCTAATTTATGGAGAAATTCTGCCGACGGGACTTTCCTGGTCAACCTGGGGATGGCTGGGCGCCAGCGGTGTTGTCGGATTGATCCTAGGTGATTCATTTCTTTTCCAGGGTTATATCGACATTGGTCCGCGGAAAACTATACTGCTTGTCTCTACTGCACCTATCTTTTCTGCCGCCTTGGGGTGGATATTTTTACAGGAAAATCTCACAGGATGGCAGATCTTCGGTATTTTACTGACGCTTGCCGGTGTGGGATGGGCGATTATAAAACAACCGGAAAAGAGAGCGGATCGCGAAGCGGGTGGCAATTATCTCCGCGGAGTAATTGTTTCTACGATTGGCGCCGTTGGACAGGCAGTCGGATTGCTCCTGGCGAAGAAGGGGATGACGACGGACATCTCGACGCTTTCTGTCACTTTGATCCGCATGATTGTCGCTACCGTTGTAATCTGGGGATGGGTGCTGATTCGTGGAAAATTGTGGCGTTCTCTGAAAGTTTTAGCCTTGCCCGGAATCTTGAGCAAACTACTCTCCGGCAGCCTAATCGGTCCCTTCCTTGGCATCTACCTTTCGATGGTGGCGATCGCTGAGACGAAGATCGGCATTGCGGCGACCTTGATGGCGGTGCAGCCGATCATGATGATCCCGATCACCTGGCGATTCTTCCATGATCGGTCAGGTGTACATGGTCTCGCCGGAGCAGTTCTGGCATTTACGGGAACCGCCTTGCTCATTCTCTTTTAATAATTAAATCTAGCGATTCCCTGTAATTTTCAAACATTTTCCCAATATTTAACAATCCTTCCGCCGTTACATTCTCATGCACATTCCCTGCCCGATCGGTGAAGCTCGCAGTCGCTGCGGCATCGCGTACTCGAGGCGTATCTTTGGTTATTTCCAAAGTTAAAGAGTAAGTCCCATTCCATCGATCAATCAACCCAAAAGATTCCCAACCGTCAACCGTCACCCAAGCAGCGCCGCCAGTCTCGTTGCCAAGGAGATCGTCGAAAAGAACCAATTCGAAAGTCACTTCATCCCCGGGAAGCAGAATCTCGCCACCTGTGGAAGTCCAAGAGAATGATTGCACTGAAACATGTGTATCCAGAGCGAATGAATCAACCGCAGGACCATTCTCGAAGAAATCGTGACGGAACCAAGCGTAAAGGCTCTTCCAGCCATCCCCCGGAGCAACAGTATAAGTGAAGGTTTCCCCATAAGGAATCCAATCGTTTCCCATCGGTTGTTCAGTCTCTTGGATAAGCATCTCAAGGGCGTTGATTCCCGACATAAACAAGACAATCTCCCGATGATTCAGGTAAAGGGAATCCTCGGGAAGGATGTTCACTTCAGGATCGATCTCCGCCGGTTCAATCCCAGCGGTAACCGACTCCTCAATCAAGAAATTATTGCGAAAACAGGCATAGACAGTTTTTGTCCCTGAGCCGGATTCCAGCCGCCAATTCAGGGTGGATTGGAACGGCACCCAGGGTTGGTTTGCTTGTATTTCATGGTTGGAAACCTTCATTGCTACTGCACCGGCGGAATATAAATCCAAGTGAACATTCATGGTCACGGTTTCCACTGCGCCATTGTTTATCAAAATTGACGAATTCAATTGTTCCGGGTCGATGGAATCGTTATAGATACCTGATTCCGTAACACGGTTGCGGAACCTGGCGTAAACTGTTTTCTCTCCCGGTCCGGTCGGGAGTTCATAGCGGCTGATGAAGAGGGTGTAAGGCTGCCAATGAGGATCGCTCTCCAGATCGAAACGGTTTGTATCCAGCGCCATCTCCTCTGCATCGGGCGAATTCACTCTCAGGTTGATAAAACGTGAGGTGGTGGTCTCTGCGCCATCATTTATCAGAATGGACGACCGCAGGCTTGCAATCACATGATCCGAAACGATCTCTGACGGGACTTCAAAATCGTTTTTCGCTTGGAAATAGATGGTATACTCTGTTTCATCCGGTTCGGATTTCAGTGAAAAACCATATTTTGCTGCAATGTCATTCCCGCGAAAGTGGGAATCCAGAAAAAACAAGGACTTATAAACTTCACTACTTTTTACCTGAAAATTTGGAATTTCCCTAACATATTGAAATTCCTGGATTCCCACTTTCGTGGGAATGACATCTCGGGTGACTTTCTGACATTCTCGGACAGCCTGTTTCGTGGGAGTGACACTAATGGGAATGCCACCGACAAGATCAAATTCAATATTTGCCTGGAATGGAATCCAGGGAACGTTTCTCATCAGGGGCGAGAGACTGAGTCTCATGCTGTCGGTATTCAACGCCTGGCACCTCACCCGGACGATGCTTCGAGAGGTTGTATCGGGAACAACATCGATACCGACTTCCACGGGAAGAAGCGGTTCAATGGTATCGTGAATGACACTTGATTCCAAATCATAAGGGTAGCGCACCTGGAGGTAGACAGTTTTTCTCCCCGCTCCGGTCTCCAATAGCCAGGATTTCGATATTGTATAAGGTTCCCATAGAGCGTCGATGAATGCCTGATTATTTGAGAGACGCATTTGGGTGGCATCGAAAGCCTGAATAGTAAGTGAAACTGCGCGAGTGCGAGTGGATGGTGCATTCTGTTGAATGGTAAGCGAGGGTGAGGAATGAACAACTACCGGAGTCAGGTGCGATGAAGCACCCAAGCCATCCCGTCCGATCACAACGATATAATAAGAATACTTCATGCCGGGAAGAATGGCGGTATCCAAGTAAGTGGTCGTTTGTGGATCGACACTTGTCAGACTGTCAAATTCAGCGTTATTCACTTGACGAAAAACTGCATATCCCAGTAGACCGTTTAAATTTACCGCATCCCAGGAGAGGAAAACACCGTTATCCTGCAGGATTGCCTGAAGATGGTAAGGATCGCCATTAGTGTTCGGATTGGATGGATCGACTGGATTATCACGCCAAGGTCGGCTCGGAGTGTCCAGATCACAGGAAAGCTGAGTCGCCAACAGGGCAAAGATGAAAGGGCAGATGGCAAATGGCAAATGGCAAAAGCGAAAGGGTGAAGGTGAAAGTCTCATTGAGGAATCTCCTTAAAAGAGATAGTAAGCCATTTGGTTCTTCGCTGTTTCATAAGGGTAATGCGTTTTAATCACCCTGCACAACAAGTAGTGCCGGGTACCCATCTTTGTGGTCTTTATTGACATTCTCGGACAACCTGGCTACCCATAATGATTTGTATCTGTAAAAAAACATTTCCATTCGATAAATCCGCTCGGGGGATTAATCCGATCGCTGAGGTTGAAGAGGGCGTCACCTTAAATGATCGTTTTCCCCCGCCAAAGAGCACTGCATCGAGAAACTGCAGCGCATAGACTCCACCAGCGAGGTTCAAGAATAGATCAGTCCGTTCCTGCGCCCGGTTCATAGCCTCGATAGCATCACTTGCTGCCTGGAAATGACGGTTTTGTGCTTCCAAACCGGCACTTTCCAGATATGCGGCGCGTTCTGAATAATACTTGTCACGGTTTACCGCATGATCCATTTTTGCCAGACCGGCGAGAAACATCGTACCGGAAAAAGCGCCGAGGTAGCACCAACCACGGAACTTTTGCCCGGAAACGATCTGCCCTCCACCCGGCACGATCAAAGCGAGATTGAGCGCCGTGCTTCGCCGTTTCTTCCAAGTGCCGCGATTTGTCAATCGCTTCTCTATGGTCGTGACATAGTTATGATTCACCGTTACCTCCTCTTCGATTTTATCATACCATGGTTTGGTTATTCGCACCTGGTGAATTCCGGTCGGAACATCCGACAAGGTTACAGGTGTTTTCCCGCGATAGAGAGAATCCAGAAATACATTCGCCCCAGGAGGACGGGAATGCACCTCCAACTCTCCGCTTTTACGAATCAATTCAAGTGTACGATTGGTAATTTCTCCACGATTGATCTGAATGGCAATTTCAGTAGGTTCAAAGAGTTCTTTTTCCACTCTCAGATTGTGCGTTCCAACCGGCAGTGGCGCTTTTTCCAAAGGGGTATAACCGAGCGAGAAACTGCTGTCTGTGATTAAAACTGAAGCCTCGTTGGGATCGGTGACCATATTTAACCACCCCCCGCTCTCGGTCAATTGATAGTGAAGCTGGTGATGTGTCTGATTTTCCACAATTACAGTGTCGATAATTTCATAATAGTTATCTAACCGGCAGCGAACCAGGTGTACACCGGACAGCGCCTTTTCGCACGAGAGCGGCGTCCGTCCCATCTTCTCCCCATCCAGATAGATCAATGCACCCTCAGGTTCCGAAGAGAACGACAATTTCCCATACAACGGATTGAGTTGTATCGTGGCGCTCCTGTTTTTAAAGATGTAAAGAGCATCATAGAGGGTGGAATCCGCCACCAGCACGGTATCGTTTTTAACCACCTTCAAGATGTCATAAGCTCGAACAGTGTCTGCAATGCCAAACGCACCTCCTTCACGAAATTTGAGCTGTTCCAGATTAAAATTCCAGAGTTGAATGAAGGCGCTCTCTTTATCGCGTCGAAAATAGCCTTCGACAGTAGGTCCCTGGTAATAATTCTCCAATGCTTGGAGGATGGTGGCGAGAATGGCGGTTTTGGGATCCTGGAGTTCACGTGCCAGTTGGAGCATTTCAATAGAACTACGCACCTGGCTGGTAACCTGATGCGCCGCTTTGAACTTCCAGGTATCCATTGTGGAACGCAATCGTCCCTCTACTTTTAACAGCGGTAGAATCTGCTTATTCGGATAAATGACCATCAAGTCACCTTCTCCGAAACCGTTTCGGGTGGCGTCGATGAATTCCAAAGAATCGATCTGGAGATTCGGATCAAGCATCTGCTCCTCACGCACCAGTTCGATCAGACTGAGGTCATTGATCATCACATGATGAACGCTGTATGGCTCCACTTCCACTTCCTGCGCTCTGACAGAGTGGATGATTATAAGAAAAACAAAGGGTATCCAGAGCCTAAATCTGAAATCTGCAAGTATCATCACAAACAGAATCTTAAGTCAGTTTTATGATATTACAACCTTCAATAACTTAACAGTTTCTAATAATTTTACCTGGGCAGGGAGAAATTTATTCGGATACCAACATGTAAATTCCCCTGTTGCATTTTAGTAAACGGTTCAACATTTCCTCGATTTTTGAAAAGTGCATCCTTTTCTTGCGGACGTTTTCCTCCACCAAAAAAAATCACGTCTGCAAGCTGGAGCGAATAGATTCCCGCCGCCAGGATTAAGTAATTTGCCGCACGTCGTTCATACTCTTCCATATCGTCAAAAGCTCGTTGGGCTTCAGTAAAATAAATCGAGAGCCGCTCTTCTGAAACTGCTGATCGATAGGCATTAAAGGCTCGTTGATAATCCACTTTACGAGATTCATGGTCTTTAGAAGCCTGGTTCGAGAAGTAGAGGGAACTTACAAACACACCTAAATAAAATACGCCACGCAGATATTGACCGGATACCAACTGTCCCCCTCCCGGAAAGGGAATCGCCACCATCTGCGCTGACCACCGACGTTTTTGCCAACGGTCGAGCGCCGTCAGATGCAAAAAGGGACTCCGGGTGACGGTCTTGTCTTTCTCAATGATGATTTGCTCTCGATAGTCGTAATATCCATCCTTGCGAAGGAGAAGATTATATTGCCCGGCAGGCAGGTTCTCAAGGTCGCAAGGTGTCACGCCAGACAACTGGTCATTGAGAAAGACCTGGGCGTCAGATTGACTGGAGTATACATGCAGATTCCCGCGGTGACAATCCAAATGGATATTCGCTTGAAGATGCTCTCCCTTGACAATCGCGATGACTGTATCCTTCGAGGCATAATAGTTCTTGTTAAAATGCAGTGCATAGAAACCGGGTTTGAGGGGAGTTGTATCAATCGGCGAATTACCCAACATCCGGTAACTCTCAGGTATCGAGACTTGAACACTCTCGGGATCGGTGTGGATGGACAACCAGCCAACTGTCGGTTCCAGCTTGCAAGTATTGGACAGATGCTGGTTATCCGACAATTCCAATTCATCACGGAAGACTTCATAATTATCCAGCCGACACTGGATGATGTGCATTCCGGAAGCGATTTTATGCAGGGTGACCGGCGTTATCCCGCAGACAACGCCATCGAGGATAACTTGAGCGCCTGGCGGTTCGGATAATATGGTTATCTCTCCGAACCTAGCGGGCAGTAAATAAGATTTGTGAATTTCCTCACCTGCAGCAATCTGAACGGTATCCAATCTCTCGTGGTAAAGGGGATTTTCCAGACGGATTGTATATTCTCCGGCTGGCAGTCGAAGCAGAGACAGAGGCGATTTTCCGATGGGGCGATTCAACAACCAAACTGTCGCTCCGGCAGGTTCGGTCTCTATATAAAGCGCGCTATAATACAGCTCAAGGTCAAAATGTTCTAACCGCCTCTCACCTTCGGTGATGATGATGGTTCTAGTTTCCGGGAGGCAAAAGGGGTGAATGACATCTATTTGATAGATTCCAGGCGCGATGTCTGGAAATGATAACGGTGTCTTCCCATAAGACACCTGGTCGACCAGAATTTCTGCCCCGGATGGGGTTGTGGTGATACGGAGTCCTGTCCAGGCGCTGTCTTCCAGAGCAAAAAGAGAGCTGTCGGCTCGCAACTGAATCTCTCCTTCCGCAGGGAGTTGTTGGTAATCTTTCTCCCTCTCCGGAAGAGGTTGCGCCTCCAAGGAATAATATACCAGAATGCAGGCAACACCAAGAACGCCTCTGATCATTGAATCCCCAAACCGACCCGGCAACCGTTCTGACTTGACAGTCAAATCGCTTTGAACATCGGGAAAAGTAAAGACAAGAAAGTAAAAATCCAAGTTTGGCTACCATGGGCATGCTGCCTGTGTTGAATATTTTAAATGCCCAATAAATACCGCCTGTAGCCTGATGCCTGACTATTGCATTGCAGTTTGAGAATTTTGTAACATGAAAAATCAGCATGGGACGAATAAAAACTGGCATCCTAAATCGCAATCAAGGTATTCTCGACTTTCTAAATCTTAAAGAGGAGGCAAGGATGAATAGAGAACTTATGTCCGTACAACGTTTCATCACTCAGGAAAGGTTTAAATTCCCCAAAGCCACCGGAGAATATGCCGCGCTGATGAGTGAAATAGTATTGACCGCCAAGATTATCAGCAGCGAGGTGAATAAAGCGGGTTTAATTGATGTTTTAGGTATGACCGGAAATGTGAATGTTCAGGGCGAGCAGGTACGAAAGCTTGATGAATATGCCAATGATCTCTTCATGCATATTTTAAAGTATTCCGGTCATGTCTGTGCGATGGCAAGCGAGGAAGCCGAACAACTGGTGCAAGGTCCTCAATATACGAACACGGGTAAGTATGTGGTGATGTTGGATCCACTCGATGGATCCTCCAACATCGATGCGAATGTTTCGATCGGCAGCATTTTTGCCATTCATCGACGAGTTAGCCCTGCTGGACAGTCGGGTGAGTTGCAGGATTTTCTCCAACCGGGACACAAACTTATCGCCGCTGGCTATATCATCTACGGCTCTTCCACCATGATGGTCTATTCCAGCGGCTTTGGGGTGCATGGATTCACTTTAGACCCGCACATCGGCAGCTTTATTCTCAGCCATCCTGACATCAAGGTTCCTAACCAATGCAAAATTTACTCTGTCAACGAGAGTTATTACAAGTATTGGCACAAAGCGATCCAGCATTATATCGACCGGGTGAAGGGATTGGGAGAAAACGCCCTGGAAAAAGAGATGTCCAGCCGTTATATCGGTTCGATGGTCGCCGATTTTCACCGTAATCTGCTGTATGGCGGGATTTTTCTCTATCCTGGCACCGTTAAAAAACCTAATGGCAAACTGCGCCTGATGTATGAAGCAATTCCAATGGCGTACATTTTGGAAAATTGCGGCGGATACGCTTCAAACGGATTTGAGCCGATTCTGGATATTACCCCGAAGGAACTGCATCAACGTGTGCCTTTGTTCATGGGAAACAGGGATGAAGTGCAATTGATTGAGGAGTATTTCAGACGGTACAATCCTGAGTTGTGTGAAGAGTATTTTGCACAAAAAGCAGGGTAAAGGCGTAAGCGCAGCCTGAGCGTCCCCCAAATTGGGAGTGCGCGCTTCAGCGCGTTTGGATTTTACAACGAGCTAAAGCTCGCACTCTAAGTTGAAA
>CAZCRQ010000008.1:0-17690 GCA_964501095.1 uncultured bacterium
CCGTCGTCCGGGAGATATTTGGTTGAACATGTGTCATTTTCCCGGAGGGTGGCACCTCCGGGCTACCTGGCTGGCTCTAGTTTTTCCGTCAGCCGAGGACGGCTGACGGCACACTAATAATTCATCCAATATATTGCCGTACAAAATCATCGGGCATGGGCATTGCTCCGGTAAGGTCTCGAATGAGTTCATAGAATCCGATCGAGGCGCCCGGTTTGAAAATGTTCTCGATCATCCATTTACCGACTTCAGGGCGATCATTCCAGATGACCGGTTCTTTCAAATTGAAATGGTCAATCAAGGTGAAGTGTAATTGGCTGGCGATCCATTCCCCAAGCATGTAATTATGATAATAAACAGGGAAGAGGAGAATATGCGGTTTGGTAGCCCAGTCAGCGGCTTGCTTCCCACGATCAGGCCGTCGCAGCAACTGGAAACGTTCCACCAGATCCCACCAGCGGGACTGCTGATCATAATCGGGGTCACGATAGAGCCCGCGTTCAAAATGTGCCATCACCAACATCCAGCGCGCGAAAATCGCCATACGCATCCGCTGCTCTTCCTTGATCGGCTGCTCCATTTCTCGTATGACCGATCCCGGTAGTCCAAACATCTCGATCAGCCATTCCATCTCGTACGGGAGACGAGCGAAAAACATGGCGATTGCTTCCGAGATCGAAATATGCGCCGGAATACGCAATGAATAGGGCATTGACCGATCTATATTTAAATAGAATGCCGCATGACCGAATTCATGTAAAGCGGAGCTTGCCCAATATCCATTGTCTTTCAAATTCAGTAAAACACGCACCTCTCCATTGCGATCGATATCTGAACAAAAGGCAGTCTCATGTTTACCGGGACTTTCATAGTAGCTGCCCTTCGGAATGATCTGATCGATTGGAAGTCCCATACGTGTAAAATAGCGTTTGCACCACTCAAGGGTGTTTCGCCCTTTGAAAATGGGTTCGGTATCAACACCGAAGACAGCGGGACACTCCTGGAAGAACGGGTCGCTGTAATGCCAGGGGGCAAGATCGACAGCATCGATGCGGAAACGTTTCGCCAGCTCGCTGTCCAGAAACGCCTTCATTCGACGAAATTCGTCTTCGCTCAGATCTGCAAACCTGCCAAAGGAGCTGAACAAACGCGCTTCATCGATCTCCTGCAGCTCCAGAATCATGCGATAATAATCCGGATAGCCAAGATTGCGAGCCGCCAGATTTCTTGCCCTCACCAGTTCGCGCAATTCTTCCTGGACGATTAAACCAATCTCTTTACTTGCCTCCCAGGCTTGTTTGCAAAGAGCATTGTCTTTGGAAGTGCGTAAGATCTCGGTGATTTCATTCGCTGAAACCGTTCGCCCAGCGATTTCCGGTCGGTGCGTATTGAAGGCGGCTTCGATTTTTTTCTGACGTGAAACAAGCGCCATAATGGTTTCAGAAGGCAGCTTATTCGGCGCAATTTCAAGACGCATCATGGTTGCCCATCGGCGCAATTGAGCATCTTGAACCCCCGGATCCTTCAACCACTCGGAAATCTCGTTGAAGACCTTGTCATCGGACAATTTTAAACGTAAGGCGATTTCTGCTTCTTCAGCCAGACGATGATCCTCTTCACTTCCCGAGATGGAAGCCTGCCACTGGGTTTCCGCTTGTCTGATACGCAAAGGTTGCAACTCTTCATCAACCTGCTTTAAAATAGATAATAACGCATTTTCCGATTCCGGGTTGCCGGTCACTGATAGACTCCTTTCAATATCGGATGACTTTATCCCTGGTGAGCAGTGAACTGATAAGGCGCTCGATAGAAATCAGCGTAATTCATTGAATCCAATATAACCTGTAATTATACTGAATTTCATTCGCTTGAACAACAATTACAGCGACTCTCGGATTAAAACTGTATTGTTAAAAGAACCATAATGGCACAACTCGAGGTCTATTTCGCCGAAACCCAAGACTTTGATCTTGATCAAGGCGTAGTTTATCTGCACGATTGGGAAGCTCATCATCTGATGCATGTCCGTAGAGCCAGAACCGGCGAGGTGATTATAGTCATCGATGGAAAAGGCGGCGCCTGGAGTGCGACTGTTTATGAATTCCAGCCCGATCGGGTCAGCGCCCGACTTCTACAAGCATACAAACGTTGGAGGGAACCGCCGCTGCGCATTTATCTTGGATTGGGCGTATTGAAAGGAGACCGATTTACCCAGGCGATCGAACAGGCGGTGCAGATGGGGGCGTCTGAAATCGTTCCCCTGCTGACTCAATATGTCGTGGCGTCCTGGAGTGCAACTCGTAGCGAACGTGCCTGGAGAATCGCGCTGGCAGCCGCCAAACAGACCGGCAGAGGGCTGATACCTCCGGTACTGGAGGCGCAACCATTGCACCAATGGTGCATCGAAAAAGGGAACTGCGACCATAAATTACTCCTTGTCCCGGAAGGAAAATCCTTTCCGGAGGTGCAAAACGAGGAAAATGTCGCCCTCGCCATCGGATGCGAAGGCGGTTTCAGCCGGGAAGAGGAACGCTGGATGATAGGGAAAGGATTTATTCCCGTGAGTTTGGGACCGCGGCGCCTGAGATCGGAAACCGCTGTTGCCGTAGCATTGTCAAGAATACTAGCTGATCTAGAGTGAGATTCTCAGAATACTATAGCAATATAAAAGGAAAATAACATGGCATCTGGCAACCATTACCAGGTAGTAATCATTGGCAGTGGTCCGGCGGGATTGACAGCAGCAATCTATGCTTCCCGGGCAAACCTGAAAGTTCTGGTTTTAGAGGGATACGCTTCTGGTGGTCAATTGATGATCACCACCGAGGTTGAGAACTATCCTGGCTTCCCCCAAGGTGTCTCCGGACCGGAGCTGATGGATCTGTGGCGCCAACAAGCGGCAAAGTTTGGCGCCGAACTGCGTCCGGTGGATATAACAAAAGTGGATTTATCCGGTGAATCGCCATTTAAAGTTTACGTGGAGGAGGAAGAAATTCGTGCCGATACTGTCATCATCGCCACCGGAGCGAGAGCGCGCTGGCTCGGCTTGGAAAGCGAGAAAAAATTGATCGGTTTTGGCGTTTCTGCCTGCGCTACCTGCGATGGATTCTTTTTCCGCGAGAAAGTTGTGGCGGTGGTCGGAGGCGGTGATACCGCGCTGGAAGAAGCCAATTATCTCACGCATCACGCTTCCAAAGTATATCTGATTCACCGGCGCAACGAATTAAGAGGCAGCAAGATCTTGCAGAAACGCGCTTTCGACAATCCAAAGATTGAAATAATCTGGGATTCTGTCATCATTGATGTGCTTGGGGAGAAGGACACCGGTGTTACCGGAGTGAACCTGAAAAATGTTAAGTCAGGGGAACTTTCACGGTTACCCCTGGATGGCTTGTTTATCGCTATTGGGCATAGTCCGACGACTGATTTGTTCAAAGATTACCTCGACCTCGATGAGAACGGTTATATTCTCGCCGAACCGGGCTCCTCAAGGACAAACATCCCCGGAGTATTTGCCGCGGGAGATGTGCGGGATCAGACCTATCGTCAGGCGGTCACTGCGGCGGGAAGTGGGTGTATGGCGGCGATCGACGCTGAACGATGGCTTGAAGCGCGGGAAAGGAGGTAAGGCTTCAGGCTTCAGGCTACAGGCTTCAGGCTACAGGCTACAGGCTACAGGCTTCAGGCTGTGGGCGGTTGAGGTTAAATTTTTAAATATCATCTTTTCTTGTTGACTGTCCTGATCTCAGGTTTTACTTTTCCGCATCTTGAGAGACTATTCTCTGTTTGGTAAGGAGAAAGAAAGACCAAACTTATGGAGTAGTTGAATTGAAGGTATAATTATATCAGGCGAGCAAAGGGACACGTTCGAAGAATTCACCGACTAGTTAGGGAGGTTGTGATGAGAAGGACAGTTGTTTGGATTGTAATGGCGCTAGTTGGATTTTCCACTGTAAATGCTTTCGCTCAAAGCAAGTACGAGAGAAAATCCATTTCCTATGTCGATGCGGTGTATCTGGCGACAGATCAAGCGAAAAAGCTGACTAGCACACAGGCGAAAACCTTGATCGATGACATTCAGAAAGCCATCGAGATGGAGCGTTTCGACTACAATCCGTTGCCGGAAGAGATGCTGCGATTTTTTAAAGAGGCGGCAGTTGCCAAAGGCGATCTCAGTGTCGATGAGATCAGTGAATTGCTGCAAGCCTACCTGGCTCCAGAGATTATAAAGGTTCTCGAGGCGACGATGGAACTCCGTGCCGGGGCGCTGGTTACTGAAGCACAGAAACAGAGTTTCCTGGCGACCAAAGCAAAGGAGCTTGGTTACACCGATGTCGAGATCGATCGCATTTTGAACTCAGCGTATGTCTACATGCCGATTCTCTCCAAAATCGAAGAGAAGAAGGATGAGAAGGACAAATACACCACGACTCTTGAAGGTGGGATTATCTGGTTTCAAATTGTGGTGAAGGATGAGACACCCAATGTTGTCCTGCGTGTGAAGAAAACCACCAAATCCCTCGGATTTGGGTCACAAGAGTTCGCCTTTGCGAGCGCCTCGAAGAATTTTGCCCGAAACCTGAAAGTCGCCACCCAGGAGATGCCGGAATTCATTCTCTCTGCGGTGGTGGCTGAAGTCGAAGGGAAGAACATTTCGTTCTCCTTGGGCATGAAAGAGGGTCTTCGCAAGGATCACATCTACTATGTGGGTGAATGGATGGAGGATGCGCAGGGCAAGCTCTCTTTCAAACGTGACGGCTGGGCTTTTGTCGACAAAGTGGCTAATAACCGTCAGAATCCAAACGCTCGTTCCTCCGCCTGGGCGGTAAAACAGGGGATGTGGTCGCCCGGGATGAGCATGATCGAGCATCCGCGGCTCGGGATCGATATCGCCCTCAAGCCTGGTGTCTTCTATACTGAAATAACCAAAGGTTCGATTCCCGTTCTAACAGGTTACCTCAATATAACCGAGGATTTTCAATCCTATGCTCCCGGTTTCGATCTCGACGCTCAATACAACCTTGCCGCTTTGACCGGCACTTCGCAATTCTTCTTCCTGGTCGGAGGCAATTTTGTCTTTCCCGCCAAACTGGAGATGGAATCGGATATTTTCACTCAAATGACTGGTTATCCGCCATTCATCTACGGTTTTCACGGCGGTTTTCACAAGAAACTCTATTTCGGGCAGATGATCTTTATGGCGGAAGCGAAGGGTGGAATTCGGTTCCTCAAGTTTGAACAAAAATTCTACTACTTGGGCACGGAATACACCTATACTGTCAAGAACAATACCGTTGGCGGACAGGTGAACCTTGGGCTCGAGTACGCCTGCTCTCCGGATGTTCATTTTGGCGTTTTTGGCGGTTATCGTCTCTTCCCAGTCTCCGAAGTCTGGACACAGGAATTGTCCCCGTCTGAAGTTGACGCGCTTGTTGATTGGAATGAAGACTATCCGGACCTCAACCACAGCGGGATAACCGCGGGTATTTATTTGAATTATTCGCCGCCCGCTTTACCATTCGATCCGATTGCGATGTTCCAGGGGATGGCGGGGAAATAGCGGAAGAATATCTATATACAGGTAGGAATTCAAACAGGTAGCCCGGACGCCCCGTCGTCCGGGAATTCAAACAGGTAGTCCGGACGCCCCGTCGTCCGGGAATTCAAACAGGTAGCCGGGAATTCAAACAGGTAGCCCGGACGCCCCGTCGTCCGGGAATTCAAACTGGAGAAATGAAAATGAGAGTAAAAGCTACAATCGGCATAGTGACGGCAATGATATTCATCGCCTTACCGATATTTATCTTCGCCTCCAATCTGCCGATCTCGAAAGAGGCGAGTTTGATCGAATCAGTCTCGCCGACTGAAGTTGCAGTTCATGCGACCGGCATCGCCAATTGGAACAAGGGTGACAGCAAGAACAAAGACCGCGACAATTACCTCTTGAATCATGCCTTGGATGATGGACGAAAGGCAGCGGTGTATTTTGTGCTTTTCCTCGGCAGTGATCCATTGTTGATAAAAGATGAGGAAAAGACGAAATTCACCTCAGTCCAGGAAGAGTTCTTTGCCCCAGCGAACCTCGCTCAATACATCTCCTGGGAAGGTACTATCGAGAACATCAAACGTACGAAACGGGAGATCGAGAAGAATAAAAAGTACGAATTAAAGATTGAAAATGATTATAAGATCAATACCGGTCTTGTTCGTACTTATTTAGAAACCAAAGGGATTCTAGTCGCGCGTGAGGAGATCACGGAAACTCTTGGTTTACCAAGAATTATGGTCATTCCGGCGACGCAGAAGGGGCAGAATCCCATCGAGTTGCTGGCAACAAATATCGACATCAGTCATGCAGCGAAAGCGATTGAAAGTTACTTGACCAATAGGCAGTATGATGTCGCCGTGCCGGAGCAGAGTCAGAGTCTTGACGATCTCACCAAGGCGCAACACCTTGTCGGGGATGTGGAAGAGGATTACAGCTACCAGTTGGCTCTTTCCATCGGCAGTGATGTTTATTTCACTTACCAAGTTGCCTTGGAAACCGGTCAGCATGGTACACAAAAAGCGATTGTCAACGTTCGCGCCTATGAAACCACGACCGCCAGGCTGCTCGGTACCGAAACCGGCTATTCCCCCGCCACGACTTCGCCGCCGCAAGTGTTGATCGAAAATGCGATCAACGATGCGGTCGATAAAGTCCTCAGCCGAGTGATGAATTATTGGAAAGACGATCTGAAAAACGGCATCCAATATAAGATCATCATCAGTATATCACCGGATTTTGATGAAGAAGAAGCCGAATCAATCTCCTTCATCTTTTCCGATCTGCTGGGGGAACTGGCGAACCGGGGGAGATATAAGGAAAACATCGTCACCAAGCAAACTCTGGATTACCTGATCTGGTGCGATCCGGAAAAGTACGACCAATCCACCAAATTGTATCGACGGATAAAAGAGGCGTTTTCCAAAGAATTCAGTCAGGGCGTGTTGAAGCAGGTGAATATCAACCGGAAACTTGTTCTGCTTGAGGTTGTTACCGGGTGAGCAACCGTTATAAACGGAAAAAGTCAACCACTACCTGCTTATTTTACCCGCTTTAGCGGGTTGCTCGTGAGCACCTTACTTCAGCAAGGGTGGATAATTCGGAATTCAATATCCAGAGCGCGCTTCAGCGTGCTTGGAGTGTACTTCAGCTTAATGTGAGGGAAATTATGACTGCAAAGATTCTGATTCTATTACTTGCTTTAATTTTCAGTGTTTCAACAGTATTCGCTGCGATTCCATTATGGTACACGGAAGGGGCGAATGAGGAGTTTCCACTCGCTAAGTATATCCGGGGAGTCGGCAGTGGAGATACCGATGAGAAGGCGGTATATAAAGCCCAGATGGAGATCGCCGGGCAGATCGAGACACAGATACAGGGCGGCATCGCCACCATGGTCAGCGCTTATGTCTCGAGCGATCAGGAATACATCGAAGCTGAATATCACTCGGTCGGCATGTCGTTGATCCAGGCGGACTTGATCGGCGCCCAGGTGGCGAAGAAAGCGATGGAAGCCGGCGTGCACTATGTAATGATTGTCCTCGAACGTAAAAGCTACGGGGAGTCGCTTCTCCACAGCCTGGAGCAGAAAAAGAATATGCTCAACAAAATGCACGAGGATACAGAAAATCTTCTCGCGAATGGTCAAATTATCCAGGCGATTGAAGGATTATTGGCAACTGATGATCTGGCATGTGAATTTATTGCGCAATCTGTCATTTATACCTCGATCAGCGGTAACAATTATGATACCAGCGGACTTGTCTACGGTCCTGGGTTATTTTCCAAGATTCGTAAAATTTTAGCTTCAGTCCGTTTAGAAAAGATCTCCGGAGACGACCAGCTTGCCGCCCGCGGTAAGCTGCTTCCCGAACCGCTGACAATCAGGGTGTTGACCAGAAACGACGCCGAAGAAAAAGCGAATATCGCCAATGTCCGTCTCGAATTACGCGACAGCCAAGGGAAACGGTTGGATCGCCAGTATTCCGATAACCAGGGAATTGCTGAATTTTATCCCTATGCTTCCAATGATGAATCCGGCAAATTTGTTATCAGTCTGGACATTCAACGATTACCGGAAATTCTTGCCCACGATTTGCAGGACCTGCACGCTACCTTTAACTACAAAACCTCCGAGACAACGCCGTTATCTTTCACAATTGAAGTTCGTGATAAGGATGGCAACCGGTTGAGCAAGGTGGAAAAGACGATCGCCAAATCGGTCACCTCCGCCGGGCATCATGCGGGCGAGGATGCCCCGTTTCTTCTCACCGGAAACATGTCGGTGCAGGATGTTGCCGAAGTGGAAGCGCTCGGTGGCACGCAATATGTCGCCAAATCCGAACTGGTTCTATTCCTTCGTTCGAAAGTGACCGGCGAAGATATGGGCAACATCTCGATCATCGGAAAAGGACTCGATCAAAACTCCCAAGAAAAAGCCATCGAAAAATCCTTTGACAAGATCAAGGTTTCCTCGCAGGATTTGGGGGAATTGCTGGCGGAGGCGGCGGACAAACTCCAGCTTATCCGGGAAAAACTTTCCAAGGACGCTTTGGATCGGGGGAAAGCGTTATACATTAACGAAAAGTATAAAGAAGCGTTGACAGAGTTGGCACAGGTGACCGATGGCGAGGCTTATGTCAAGGAAAGTCGGCAATTATCAGATCAAATAAAAGAACACTTTTCTCTGGAAGCCGATTGGCGTCGTGAGCAGGAACTCAATAAAGAGTTACAATCGCAGCTTGAAGGTGCAAAAACAACATTATCTCGGACAGAAGCCGAGCTGGCGCAATCCAAAGCCCAATTGACTGAAAAAGATCTGGTTCTTAGGCTGGTGGGGAAATATGTCGATCCGATCACCGGCGCCAGCCTGACTTTGAACCAGGATCGATCATACTCGTTCTCCAACGGTGAGAAAGGCACGTGGGAGATCTTAAGCCCGGATAAACTGCAATTCGAGGATCTGGTGGGAAAACACCGACTGGTCTATTGGATTGCCGAGGCGGAACGTCTGCTGGTGGATAAAGCCACCTATTTCCGGGAGTGAACGATCAAAGCATAAAAAAGTATGCTGTCAGCCGCTTCGATCCCCTGAAAAACGTTGAATAGTCATTCTGAACGAAGCGAAGGTTTTTATTTGTATAATTAACATAACAATATGGCAACGTATCTGATCTATAAACTCTAAAACCGGAGATTCTTCACTTCGTTCCGAATGAATAAGATATTAAAGAAATTTCTTGATTTTCAACTCCAAAGGTAACTTAACAGATCCTATCCCCTTCCGTTCATGAAACAGAGAGCCATGTTCGAGAGCGTAGCAAAACAGTCGCCAGGTCAGGTCAACATCTTTTCGGCAATATCTTTCGATCAGATCGATTTTCCCTTCTTTCCACCATTTCAGGGAGACCAAGCCGTCAGCGCTTTTCGGCTCACCGAGGGTGGCGGTTGCCAAATTCCCCAGGCTGACCCGGTAGCCGTGATAGGTCAGAATTTCATCCAAAAGATCAAGGCTGCGAATCTTTCGTAAATCTTCACCGGTATAAGCTTGCAGCACTGAATAATCAAATTGTTTCTGGTTGAAACCGACCACCAATTTCGCCTGCTGCATCCGTTCAATCATTTGCGGTACTTGATTTTCCCTGTAAATCATGTAATCATTTGTAAGCGTCTCATAGAGCACCGCCAGCGACACCCGCATCAGGTGAGCGTTGCCCCAACCTCCAACTTCAGCCGCGGAGAGCTGAGTCTCCACATCGATGACGACTAGGTCATGATTCGCAATAAGCGGCAATTGGTTAATGTAGGAACGTTTCGTTCGTCTTGACATCATTCCCTCGTTATTATTATCAACAACCTCTTCTATTTCTTGACGGTTTTGGGAATTCTGATCTGTAATTCTATAAAAATCTCTTGATTCCAGGCTTGATGCTCCTATAAAATACTTGCGTTTTGTCTCTGGGAAATCGGACAGCAGAGTTGGAATTTCCGGCTCAGGAATCTTCAGCTCCTCTTTTCCGGTGAGATGACGCAGCAGATGAATGCACCCTTGTTTGTCCAAGGGGAAGTTTCCATGTCCACATTTTGGGGAGTGAATACATGACGGGCAGCCGTCTTCGCAAGGGCAGGTTTCCACCAGATCACGGACTCGTTCAAGCAGCTCCTCGAGCACCTGATATGCCCGATTCGCCAATCCAACACCACCAGGATGACCGTCGTAAAAGAACACAACCGCGCCGCCGACCCCCGGGTGATGGGTGAAACTGATCCCGCCGAGGTCGTTCCGATCACAAAGGGCGAAAAGGGGCATCAGGGCGAGGGAAGCATGTTCCATCGCATGAAGCGATCCCATAAGATGATAATTCGCCGCTTCCAGGGCTTTCGGAACAACTGAAGACGGTTGGATCCATAAGCCGATGGTTTCATAGATCACCGGCGGCAGGTCTATCTGGTGTTCACTGATTTTTTCCCGGCTATGAGAATGGCGTCGTTCATATCCGACAACACGCTCGGTCACTTTCAATCTGCCCAGGTTTACCTTGTACCTGCTAGTTTCACGTTCCTGGTAAATCTCTAAAATTTCAGTGTCTTTTTCAGTAAGCGCCTGTGTATAGTATGGAACAATATTTTTCTGGACATGAGCGATAAACGTTCCCAGATCTAATTTAGAGACAATAAAAGTCCCACCGTGATGGAGGTAAACAGCTCCGGGATGGCACTCGGTCAATGCCTGCCAGCCGTTGACATATCCGACAATTTTTCCGGATTGATCGTCTATAATTGTATAACTCTGACCGCCTCCGCGGATGTCTATTGCTCTCTGCGGCTGTTTGCGGTTGGAAAACCATATTTGTCCCCCAGCCGCCTCCAAGAGTTCTCCACTTTCGGTAAGAGCGTGAATTGTTTTATAATGCTGATGGTAGGGATATATGGCATCGTCATGTCTTAATGGCACTTCCTGGGCAGCGCAGACAAGATGACTTTTCAACAAGTAATCATTCGCTTCATCAACGACCACGGCTTCCGGGTGACGTCGAAAAAAATCTTTTGGGTATCTCATATAATACTGGTCTAAGGCATCCGGCAGAGCGATGAGGAAAATGGCGGATTCCTGCCCGGATCGTCCGACACGTCCCGCACGTTGCCAGGTGG
Source organism: uncultured bacterium (assembly GCA_964501095.1). GTDB lineage: Bacteria > Electryoneota > Electryoneia > Electryoneales > Electryoneaceae > CAZCRQ01. The sequence continues at coordinate 11,198 of CAZCRQ010000008.1, forward strand.
CAGTGATGGTTCCTGGGTAGCCGACCAGAATGCAGACATCCAATCCGCCGATATCGATTCCCATCTCTAAGGCGCTGGTTGAAATTACGCCCAAAAGTCTCCCGGATTGCAGGTTTCGCTCGATCTCACGTCGTTCGCTGGGTAAGTATCCGGCGCGATAGGCGCTGATTTTTCCCGCTAATTCCGGGGCAGATTGCACTGTCCATTGGTGGATCAGTTCTGTAATACGTCGAGCTTTTGAGAAGACAATGGTTTTGAATCCCTCCGAAGCGGCGGCAATGAATAGTTTTGTAGCTAAAGTGTATAAACTACCATGAGGATTGAGAAAGAAGACATGGCGTGTCGCAGAGGGTGCTCCATTCTGGTCGACAACTTCAAATGGCAGTCCGGTCAGCTTTTCGGCAAGTTCCTGGGGATTGCCGATAGTCGCCGAAGTCGCCAGAAACTGTGGCTGAGCGTGATAAAATGACGCCACCCGACGCAAACGACGCAACACCTGAAGCACGTGACTGCCAAATATCCCCTTATAAGTGTGAAGCTCATCGATTACAACATATTTCAATCCGTGCAAAAATGTCGTCCATTTTGTATGATAAGGTAAAATTCCATGATGCAACATGTCCGGATTTGTCAAGATGAGATTGGGAGGATTTTCACGAAGCTGCGCACGTACATTGGGAGGTGTATCACCATCGTAGATATTGATTGTCGGAGCACGATCTCCAATTATAGAACAGTATTGCCGAAACCGTTTCAATTGATCCTGCGCCAGAGCCTTCAAGGGAAAGAGGAACAGGGCATGGGTGTCCGGTTCCTTGAGGCAGCGTTCGAGCACAGCGAGAGTATAGACGAGGGTTTTCCCGCTGGCAGTGGGAGTTACTGTCACTTGATGCCTACCTTGACGGGCGAGGCGCAAACCCTCGGCTTGGTGAATATAGAGTTGACGCACGCCTTCTTTATGCATAGAATTTTGTAAACATTCAGGTAGAGGAGGATCGATATTTTGAAAACGTGCCTGAACACCCTTAATTAGCTCATGATGAACAATATCCGGTGCATATTGCACATCTTTTTGAACCTTCTTGAGAAACTCGTTAAGTTTCAAACGAACTCCAATATTGCCAGGTCAATAGATAAGGCAGAGCCTCCAACACTTGGAATTTCTTATACTTGACTGCCAAGGTGATAGCAGTGTATCGTTCCTCGCGGGCGGCCGCTTTTTTCTAGTATCACAGGTGTCCTTTTTGTATCATAGACCAGCTGCTAATGATATATTTAAAGCTCTTAATAGCTAAATAGATTTGACAAATACTGAATATTTTGGCAACAAAGTTTATAATTGAAGTGCTTTCGCCATATTGTCAAGCATCTCTTTCACTTCTGGATGTATTTCTTCTCGTTTCATAATTGCAGCTATTTGAAAGTATTCCTTTTTAGAAAGACATATATTGGCTTCCTTCAGGAAATCGGGTAGAAGACTTTTACTTGCTGCGATTGAAACAAAGAAATCATGATTGCCCAATGGATCTGAATAAGCTGTTGGAGGCAAATTATCCTTCAGGTATTTTTCGCTGGCTTTCCTTTTATCTAATGAGAAAGCCTCCGGTTTTTCCTCCTTGACAAAACGTAAAAGTGTGTCAGGGTGGAGCAGATAATTTTCAATTTCATATCTTTTCCAGCGCAATATATGAAGTTTGATCGCTGGTTTGCCAGGTACCGGCAGATCTACACTTTCCTTGTCCAACAGCAGGACTCCATGTATGGTAGGGTGAACAGCTTGAAGTGCAGAGAAGTGCGCTCTTGCCTCCTTGGTGTCCCTGCCATGTAAAGGATGGAAAAAAGGTTGCATAAAAATTTTTTTCATTGGGTGATCGAAAATACGTGCAAATTCGTGTAAAATTTTAAAATCACTCTCGTCTTCAAGATATATAATGTTCATTCTTTTTTCCGCACAAAGGATGTCAAACGATGAAAGTCGTTTAAGTGCTTTTTGCACTTGAACCGTGTGTGTTTTAATCAAGAGACGATGAGGAGTACCATAAAAAGATAAGATATGCTCTGGATCGGTATCCTCAATGATTGTTCTAGAATGAGTAGAAATTATTAGTTGACATTTGTGTTTTTGCGCTTCTAACCGTAGACGATTATAAACCTGCCTCTGAAGAATTGTCTGGAGATGGGCGTCAGGCTCATCAAGCAGAAATACAGAAGCGGGTTTGGCAGAGAAGAAACTGAGGAGGGTGAGCACTTGATGGGCTCCGCTTCCTGCGGAAGCAATATCATACTTGACTTTCGATTTCTTATCTTGATATTCAATTTTGATGAATGGTTCTATTTGTACATTATAATGCGGAACAAGCAGCCTATAACCAAAAAGATCATTAATCGTTTGTTGCAGGGATTTCCAAATGCCACTCTTTTCCTGTTGATCTTTTTGATAAACTTCAAGGATTAGATTCCGAAGAATATCACCAAGCTTACCTTGCCCAACCAACATATTTTGATAACCGTGATTGAGACCGGTCTCCTCCGCTACCATGCCTGAAAAAGGATGTAAACATACAATGTTTAGCTTCTTAACTGCCTCGGGTAATTCAGTCAGCGGATTGCCTTGTGCATCCGTAAGTTTCACATATACATGCTCTTTGCTTTGGTAATTAATAATAACAGAAAGATTCCAATCTTTGTGATTACTTGGATCTATACCCCATAGAGTTATGGAGATATTCTTGGGTTGTCCAGGCTGCCTCGGTCGATCAGATTTATCTTTAAATCTGTATGCTGTAATTCTATTAAACCAGAGAAGATTCATTTCACGGAGAGGAATCATGGAAAAATCTTTTCGTGTAACCGGGAATCCGGTTCTCCTCTTCTCCTTCGAAGCATCCGAAAGTTCAATCAGCCATTTTTGAACACAAAGATTCCAGACAGAGATTGCTTGCAGAAGGGTAGTCTTGCCGGAATTGTTTGGACCAGCCAAGACAACGTTCCCAGCGATTTCAAATGTTACCTCTGGAAACCTTTTAAAGTACTCTACTCTCACTTTAGTTATCATTATGGTTTAACTCCTCAAGAATATCATCCAATGTTGTAGGTGAGGATTCCTCGCCAAGGTGGAGCGATTTCTCGCGTATTTTTTGCGCCAGTTTATTCTTGCCTTTTGCCTCAAGGATGAGGACAAGATCAGCAATAACAGTAGGTTGAAACGAGGTTAAAGAGGAACTGCCGCAACAGAACTGAAGGGATTTTCTTAGGCAATTATCTGCCTCCTCCAAAGCATTCTGATCGAAACGCAGCATTCCTAATTCATAGTAATACTCTGCTTCGGAGTATAAATCTTTCTTTTTTGCATATAATTCCTTACACTGTTTGAGTACTGTCCCTGCTTTCTCGAATTCGCCGGTTTTACGGTACAACCGTGCTAAAAGTCGGTAAGATTCTGCTATTTCCGCCGCTGTACCATTTTGACGGAGAAGTTCCAAAGAGTTGTACAGAATCCACTCTGCTTGGTCGAAGCTCTCTTTTTGAATATAGAGTTTGGCTTGCACTTGGAAAATCATTCCGGTTTCGCGAATAGTGTTTGAGGAATCCGGAAGGTTGTCGAGTATTTCCCTGGCTTCTTGGATCAATTTTTCTGCGATATTAAACTCGTCGAGCACCAATTTCGCTTGTGCCATGGCGCGTTTGGCAGTCACCAGGGCAAGAGGTGCCAGGTTGATAGTTGCGGCTGGCGCCGGTTCATCCTTAAGCAAATTCTTTAACTCTTCCCGTCGAGAAACCAGGAGTGAGCGTTCTGATTCCATATCAATTTCCTCAAGTTTTACAATTACTTGAGTATAAACGTCAATTGCAGCTTGAACATGACCATGATGTAAAAGATTTTCACCATGTTCCAGAATTATCTTGATCATTTCCTCCGGCTGATCGGCGAGCTTCTCCAGGGCGATGGGGAAAGCCGCCTTGGAATAACGCAAGCCGATGGATTTTTCCCCGTAACTGAACCACCGTCGCGAACTTGCCAGAAGGTAGGGAATCGCTTCCGACCGTTCACCAGCGTTAAAGAGGTAGTACGCCATCGCATCCGGGCTGCACCTTTCTCTGACCTGTTGGATGGCATGGACTATTCTTTTATAGAGACGTCGACGTTGAAGCGCGGGAATCGTTTCGACGATCGAGAGTTTAATCAGCAGATGATTGAAAGTGAAAGTCAACTGGTCGCCTCTCTCGAGGTGATGTAAGAGGTTACGGTGTTCGAGATCGACCAGATGGACTTCAAGCGCTTCCAGGTCCTGCGGCAGCAATTCTTCCAGCAAGTTCAAACTGAATTCACCCAGGATCAGCGAAGCTATTTTTATCAATTCACACTGCGTTTTTTCCAACTGGCTGAGCCGCAGTTGAGCGATTTTGAGCATCAGCGGAGGAATCATCTTTCTCTCATCTGTCGTAGTAAAATCAGGTTGATCGAACAAAATTGGACTGCGGATAAAGTTGAGATGCTCCTCTCTCAGATAATTAGCCAGCTCCACCGCAAATAGGGGGATACCGCCGCTGTATCTGGACAACCGATTGAGGTCTTCCTCCAATATATTTTCGACTATATTCACCGCTTTCTGAGTGATCAGTTGAATGGTTTCTTCGGGTGAAAGCTGTGACAATTCGAGACGTTTCAATCTGCCGGTTCGTGCGATGCTGACCAGGCTCCCGGCGATAGTATTCTCGGTCTGTACTTCAAAGGTTCTAAAGATGCCGACAATTAACAGGGGAAGACGCTTGGCGTCCTGGGCGAGTGTTTCAAAGACGCGCAGGAGCGTGCGGTTCGCCCAATGGAGATCATCGATGGCAATCAAGACCGGCGCTCGTTTTGCCAGACTGACAATCCAGTGATGGACAGCGTCGAGCAAATGGGTTTCCGTGATATCTTCAGCGGTAACTTCGATTTTTCGATGCAGGGAGAAGAGGTTTCGCAATTCGGCTTTCTCGTTCCCAGACAGTCGCGGATCTCTCTCGAAGGATTCCAGCATCTGCATCAGGTCTTCGAGGGGACGTGAAGCGTTGATCTCCTGTGCCTCCGTAGCGGCAATAAAAAAATCGGGCGGTAATTTTCTGATAAGTTCCTTGAAGAGACGGGTTTTTCCGATGCCCATTTCACCGGAGATGATCAAAACCTGACCGCGTCCCGATTGGACTTCTTCGATGCAATACTGAATCTCGCGGAGTTCTTCCTCTCTACCCACTAGAATTGTATCTACTTCGATCTCGATCGGCGCCAGCAGATGAGAGACATCAGGCGGAGCTTCCGCTGGTTGATCTGGCGCTTTCAAGACGACTACAGACGGTTCAGGGGGAGTATCAGCCCTTTCATTGAGAGTAAAAGGCAAAGGGTGATGGAGTAATGGCTTGTTCATTTCATCTGCTGCCGGAAGTCTGCTGCCTGAAGTCTCCTCAGTGGATTCCACCGGCGATTTCACATAAGCGCCAGCTTTAAGCTGTTCGGTCAAAGCGGTGATTTCAACATTTGGTGGAGCATTGAACTCACGTTTCATTGCCTTGACGTAGAGATTGTACTGTCTCAGTGCGGCTGAGGAACGTCCCTGGTCGGCATAAGCACGGATGAGCCCTTCATGAGCCGGTTCGAGATATGGTGCTGCCGAGAGCGCACGCATGAACACCGCAGCGGCTTCATCCGGCTGAGATTTATTGAGATAATTATTCCCCAGTTCAACCGCGGTCTGCAAAAATGACTCGTGAAGTACTTCCCGTCGATGATAGAGCCATTCCTCCCAATCGGGCAGATTTCGAATAGTGAAACCATCGAGGAAGGGTCCCTTATAGATATCGAAGGCTTGCTTGAGAGCCATCGCGCGTCCAGTCCCCTCCGGAGTCGCCAGCAATTTAACGAACTCACTACTGTCGATGGTCAATTGCAAATCTGGATTAAGCTGACAGGAAGTGCGCGTGGAGATGATCGGATCGAAATCTTCACTATTCTTGAACAATTTCCGGATGTTCCAGAGGGCGTAACGAAGATTATAACGCGCTTGGTTCTCGGGAGATTCCCCCCAAAACATCGCCATCAACTTCTCTCTGCCGATGGATTGTTCATGGTTATCCAGGAAATAACAGAAGAGCCCCAACACTTTTTGGGTGGCAAATCCGCTTAGCACCTTTCGTCCATGAAGCAGCTTGACTCCGCCAAGGAAGTATACGGTAATCGATTTTATTGTTTCGGCAGGGATCGCTTTTGCTCCGTGTGGTTATTTTTTCTGGTTCCCGCTGTTTCAAGTAGGTGGATTGAATTCATTATGCTCCGTCGGGGACACGCCTATAAACGATAGATTATAACAACTAGGCAAAGTAGGCGCGCAAGACCTGACGGATCACCAAAAGCGGCTAAATTTAATAATTTCATATCTCATATTCAAGAAAGTGGATTGTTGAAGAATGCCGTCGAGTTAAGTAGCCCGGACGTGCCACCGTCCGGGAGTTATGTAGC
>CAZCRQ010000008.1:17790-24956 GCA_964501095.1 uncultured bacterium
GCGCGTCCGGGCTACCTGCCTCCCATGGACGGGACGTCCATGCTACGTTTTGCCCTTCCGCTCCTAGAGAATTATGTCTCTGCTGAGAGCCCTAAAACGGTTCTTAAAACGATTCTTTCACCCGGCTTAAAACACCTGACTTTATCTTGTCTACCAAAAAATGTTTTTTACCATAAGAACGAGGTGAGTCAATGTTGTTCTCGAGAGTAAGTTCAGGGCTGGATTTTCTTGACGTTTCGCTGAGTGGTCTTTATTCCAACCGCAGTTACCTGGTGCGTGGACCGAGTCAATCGGGTCGGACGACATTTGCGTTGCAATTTCTTCTGTCGGGGATCGAGAATGGCGAGACCGGCATCATGATCTCCAGCGATCGGATAGAGAATGTCATCCTGCGCGCCGAGGCGATGGGCATCACGTTGGAAAATTACCTCATGGATAATCGGCTGATCCTCATGGAGTACCCGAAAGCGATCCGTGACGGGCAATATACGTATGGCACCATCGTCCAATTGTTGGGTGAAATCGATCAATACATTCGCCACTATAGCTGTTCCAGACTGGTCTTCGATACTTTACATCCCTTGTTGATGACGCCGAGTGAGCCGCAACTGGTGAATTACATCTATTCCCTGATGAATTCGCTGGAAGAGTTGAATGTGACAACACTGGTAACCACCGGCGAGCCGAACAGCCAGAAAGCCTTGCGGATCATTCAATTATTAGAGGATGCTGCCATTGGCTCCTTTGTCCTTTCTACCACTGGTATTGGTGAACAGGTGCAACGGATGTTTACGGTGCACAAGATGCTGGATCGGATCAGCCCGCCAATGACTTTTAAAATACGTATCGATTACGGCGTCGGCATTGTACAAGATCTGAAAACGGAAGTGGCGAAATCTGAAACCTTCGTCGGTGGGAAACGAGTGGAATCGCTGACCGAGCTGCCTCTATATATCGGTATCCTGGAAAAAGATGAAGACATGATCACCAGCATCGAGGATATGTTTCATCCGGAGAGTGTTATCACCACGTTTGAGAATGAAACCGAATTGCAGTCTCAATTGATGCATCTTGAATGTGATCTCTTCATACTCAATGCGTCTCAAAATGAACATACCTGGCAGCGTATCATTACGAACATTCGCGAATACTTTCCAAAACTCCCAATCTTTCTTTATACCGATAGTAAAACTAACCGTCTAACTGGAAAAATGGCGAAATTGGGGAATGCGGACGGTCTCTTTACGGTACCGATGTCGAGCCGGGATGTGATCAAGGCTTTGGAAAAAGCCCATTTAAAATTCGGCACCCTGGATGAATTGATAACGAAGCGAAGTGCGCTGATCACTCCGGATTCCCTGCCGGAAGATTTCGAGGAATCCGGAGAACGAAGCAAAGGGGAGGAGGAAGAATCTTATATCCTGACACCAGCGGCATTCCGTACCATGCTCAGTCGTCAAATCTGGAAGAGCAAGCAGGACAACACCAAGTTCGCCCTAGTTTCATTCAAGATGGTCTATATCAGCGAGATGTCGAAAATCCCACACCTGCCGCAGGGATTGGAGCTAGTCCGTACTATTACCAATGTTGTCACCGCCTCCTTGCGAGGGTTGAATGACAGCACCTGCCGCTACATGGATAAAGTAATCGTACTGCTGGAAGATACCGATCCGGTCGGGGCAAAAGCCTTCGCTTCACGCGTGATCGATGATTTGAAGCAGGAGTTGAGCAATAAGCTGAATATCCAGATCGGAAGGCATTTAAATATCCTGAACGCATTCTCCAGCTATACAGGCGAGAATGACAGCGCAAACGATTTATGGGCGCAAGTGACCACTGATGTTTCACGCAACTTCATCAAATTGCATAGCTAAAAGAATGAATTCTCCAATAATGCATAATTCTCTGGATTCCCGCTTTCGCGGGAATGACGCTCTGGGGGACATCCCGGGTGATTCCGAGACATTCTCGGACAGCATGCTTCGTTGGAATAACATAGCCATGAAGTTTTTCCATCACATATTACACTTCACCCTTCATCCTTCACCCTTCATCCTTCATCCTTCATCCTTCACCCTTCATACTTTCAGTCTAGTAATGCTGTTTCTTTTTATAATCTTCCCCAAAATCACTTTAGGTGAGGATCCCGCGGCAATGCTGCAACGCGGGAAAAAACTGGAACGATATGGAGTCATGTTGGAAGCTATTTCCGTCTATGAGGATTATTTAAAGCTGGTTCCGACAGACAGCGACACACGTAAAACCCAGGTGGAGCTATTATTGAAGTTGAATCGTATTCGCCAGGCGTTACCGCACATCGATCGTTTGAAACAGGAAAAACCTAATGATCCGAGAGTGAAGGAATTTGTCACCATCGCCAATGAGTACCGGAATCAGGTTACCCAGCAGCAGATCGAGGATTATAGAGATCGTCTCAAGCGATCGAACAACGATCCTCCGACTCTCCTCGAATATGCGAGATATCTGACTTCGATCGGGATGACCGAGAGCGCCATCGCCGCGTATAAGCAATATCTCGGACAGAAGCCCAACGACGATCAGGTTCGTTTTGAATTGGCGCAGAATTACGCCTGGAACAAGAGATACGATGATTGCAATCAGGAGCTAGACAACCTGTTGACAAAGAATCCACGGAATGTCGATGGCTACATGCTGCTTGGAGACATCAATTACTGGCAGGACAAAAATGAAATCGCCCTGACCGCATATAATCGGGTCTTACAAATCAGTCCGAACAACCGTGAAGCGATAAAGAAAATCGATCAGATTACAAATCAACCGGAATTCAAGGAAAAGCGTCTTTTACAGGAGTTGGAAAAGGAGCCAAATGGGAAGGCGTTGAACGAGCTGGCGGAACTCTATTTGTCTTTAGGTCGAGATTATGAAGCGGAGCCCTTGGTTCAACGACGATTGCAGATCGTTCCTGATGATAATGTGGCGTTGGGGCTCGATGCCCGTATCCAGCAAATTCGCAATGAACGTCTTCAGAAACAGATCGAGGACTTCAAGAATCGACTGACTATAAATCCATCGGATACGACGGCATTATTGGGACTGGCGCGGTATTACGCTTCAGTTCCGGATTTTCCCAACGCTCTGGATGCTTATGATAAATATGTAGCTCTATATCCGGCGGACTATGTAATACAGATGGAACGTGCGACAGTTCTTGCCTGGGCAGGTGATAATGAAGAAGCGGCGCTGGAATTTCGCGCTATCAGTCTGACACTACCGGATAACCGCCAGGCGAAACTTGGTCTCGCCGAAGCGCTGCTAGCTTCCAATACCAACCTCGAAGAAGCCCAAACCATTTTTCAACGCGATATGGAGGCATATCCCGATGAGCTGCATCCACGAATCGGTTATGCCGATGCGTTGAGGCACCAGGGAGAATATGAGAAAGCGAGGAAACTGTATAACCAGATTCTCGAGGAGTATCCGGACAACACACGGGCGAAACAGGGATTGATCTGGTTGGATCAAGACCTCGGTCCCTTGATTCGAAAGCTGGAAAACTATTTGAAAAATCAACCAGACGATGTTGATGCCCGTTGGCAACTGGCGGGATTGTGTTATGATGCCAAACGATTTTACGATGCGGAGCAACATCTTCTGATTCTCCAAAAGAATGATCCCGGCAATCAGCGTATCCCGACAATGCTGAAGGACATTGACGAGAAGAAGAAATCGTATTGGTCGCTTGAGTTGCAGCGGACGAAGAAGTGGTTGTCCGAGCACCCGGATGATGTTGACGCCCGACTTCGCTATGCGGATATGCTGACGTCAGAAGGGCATTTTATAGATGCGGCGGCGCAGTACCGTCTGGTCTTGGAAAAACGTCCGAACGACCCTGAGGTCTCTCTAAAGTTGGCGCAAGTTCTCAATGCCGAGAATCAGTTTGATCAAGCGATAGAGATTCTCCTCCGTCTGGTCGGAAACAATCCCGGCAACTTTGCTTATCGGGTGGAATTAGCGAAGACCTACTCCTGGAAAGGGGATTACAACCACGCTTTCGACGAGTATCAACGCGCCTTGCAACTGAATCCCAGTTCGATGGAATGCCGAATCGCCATCGCCAACATCTATCGTTGGAGTGGAGATCCATACAAAGCCTTGGATGAGTACAACCGGGTGCTGGCAATCGACATCGAGAACGAAGAGGCGCAGAAAGCGATACGTGAAATTAACCGCATCTTCCTCCGTGGAATCAGAGCGGTAGGTTTTCTTTCCGAAGACAATGAAGATTTTGTCATGCAGGAATCATTTATCGGAGTGATAGTCAACTTTTCCCTGAGAATGCAATTGGAAACCGGGATGGGGCGCTGCTACTTCGAACAATCGGACACAACCAAAAGGTATCTCTACTCCGAACTGGGCTGGTTCCTCTATGGTCAAATAGATTATCGCTTTGATTCTCTGACTCGCGGCATCCTAAATGTTCGTCATTACACTTTCGCCAATCGAAATTCATACAGTCTCCGATTTGACCTGGAACATGACTTTCAGGATGTTCCCGAGTTGAAAGGTGCTTATGGACGGATTTTCTATTCAACTCGGGATGCTGTTTTTGATCTGGCTTCCACTAAAGATCTTCTCACCTGGACTAATAAATTGACTTCAGACAAATTTGGCATTTTCGGACGCTATACGCGATATCCGAAGTGGTTGCTGGAAGGTGAATTCGATTACCTGACTATTTCGGATGGCAATGGACGCTTGGATCTCTGGCTGGAAGTGCTTTATCAACTTCAACGGTATATGCACCTTGGTTTACGATACGATCATATCCAGGCGGAAGTAGAGGCTGAGGAATATTGGGCGCCTCATTCCTATACCTCGATTATGGGTGTCGCCCAACTAAAAAACAGTTTCACTCGTTGGAATTATAAGCTTCATGGTGGATTGGGACGCATTCTCGGTACTGGGTATACGACGCGAAATTTCAGCGCCGCCTTGGAATATCGTTTGAGAAAATCGACCCAACTCGGTTTGAGTTACTTTAGCCTGGTGACTTCCCGCTACGATGGACGGTACAAATACAGCGGAATCACCGGGTCTGTCACCTGGAGCAAATGAAAATTCATCTCCTGATTTGGAATTATAATGAATGAAAAGAAAAAATTGACTTTTCACGAAATGATGCCTTGGGTCGAGGAGAGAGAATCTGCCTGGGAAAAACTCAGGGGAACCGACCTGGACAATACTCCTTCGGAAGTGGGAATCCCAACTGAAAAATCCCTTCCAAAACCAAGAGAAAAAACTGCCGATGATCTAACTTTCACCGGTTTGGTTTTCGAGGATGATTTCGCGGGGCTGACCCCGGAACTAACCGTGGAGGCTTTACCATCACCAGAACAACTCGCCGCGGAAGAATCCGAGTTAATCTCTCAACCCACACAAGTGCTTGATCTTGAGACCGAGGAATCCACTCGGAAAATTCCGGAATCCATAAGCGCCAGCGGTCTGCGTTCCACTGCGCCCTTAAAAATGTCTGAGTTGAAAGAGTCGCCGAAAAGTAAAAAGAATGGCAAGAGTAGAGCTTTACCATTGCATTATCTTTCCGACTTCATGCTCGAAGAGAGAGAGCCAGCGCCATCAGAAAAATTCCCACCTCTGCCAAAAATCACCGAACCAAAACCTCCTATCCGGGAAATCCCACAAAAAATGGAAATTACTGAACTAAGCCGTGAAGATATTAAAGAGGAGGTCGCGGTTCAAAAACGAAAAGAGTGGGGATATGGTTGGGTATTGGTTATTTTAATGACCATCTTTGGATCGATTACCATCGCTGTTTACTTCGTTCTCTTGAAATCCAATATCACACTTCCCAATATCCTGGTTAATGTATCCATCGTCGCCCTTTTATTATTCATCATTATCATCATGATCCGATATTTTTCCCTGATCTTTCTTTCGTTCCTGCATCATTCTCAGTTGAAAGTCACCGAAGAGAAAAAGCATGATTTTAAAATCCTGAAAGCGTCAGTGCTGGTGCCGGCGTATAACGAAGGCAAGGTCATCGAACAATCGATTCAATCCCTGCTCGAGCTGAATTATCCGGATTATGAGGTGATTGTTATCAATGACGGTTCGACTGATGATACCTTGGAAAAAGCGCGTAAATGGGAAGGATTTCATGGCAAAGTCGAAGTCATTGTCCTGACCCAGGAGAACAAGGGCAAGGCGGAAGCGTTAAATCATGGCGCCAGCGTGGCAAAAGGGGAAGTAGTGGTCTGTATGGATGGTGATTCCAAACTGGATCGCAACACGGTGAATACCGGAATGCGTCACTTTGATGATCCACAGACCGCTGCGGTAGCGGGGAATGTAAAAGTTGTCAATCGACGAAACCTTCTGACCAAACTTCAATCTTTGGAATATATTGAAGGCTTGAATCTTGTCCGTCGCGCCCAGGCGTTTATCCATGCTGTTAATATCATTCCCGGTCCAATCGGTCTTTTCCGACGCGATCCCTTGCTTGAAGTCGGAGGATGGGAGAGTGATACCTTCGCTGAAGATTGCGATCTGACTTTAAAACTCTTGACTCACGGCTATAAGGTCGATTATGAAGCGGATGCTGTCAGCTATACAGAAGCGCCGGAAAAATTAGGACCGTTGCTTAAACAACGTTACCGCTGGACGCGTGGGATTTTGCAATCTATGAAAAAACATAGTTCCTTCCTGATTCGACCCCGTGCCGGATGGCGCGTTCTCTTCACCATGTGGCAGATGGTCTTGGAAGCGATTCTCTGGCCGCTGATGAATATCCTTGCGAATGTTGTCTTCCTTATCGTAGCATTTTTGTTTGGGATTTCTCCGCTGCTTGTCCTTTGGTGGATTCAACTTACCATCCTGGACACCATCGCCGCGATGCACGCCATCGCTATCGAGAAGGAAAGCATTGCCTTGGTACCTTATGCGGTTATATATCGCCTCGTCTTTATTCAATTTGTCGATGTCGCGAAAATGATCGCCACCATCGAAGAACTGCTGGGAATCCACATGGGGTGGGGAAAGATCGAACGAAAGGGGAGATTGTAATTAGCACCTAAAGAATACAGACTTTAAACAGTTACGAGAGAGTAATAGAATGTATAAAATTAAGCAAATCAACATAAGCGGATTCCGCAGGTTGCGTGAAGTCT
>CAZCRQ010000009.1:0-23708 GCA_964501095.1 uncultured bacterium
AATCTTGTCTATCCCTGTTAAATTAAATACGAAATCTCCACGAGAGAATCTGTGTATCTTCCGGACTGACAGGTTCTATGATATACGCATAATCAAGACGTGTGGATCCAACACCTTTTAACCTTAAATCCAATCCAAATCCAAGAGTCGGCTTTTCGATATCCCAACCGGCACGCAGGACAAAGCCCTGTAAGGATACAGATTTAGCATTTTGACTTTCTCGAAGCTGATCGTTCGCTCCAAGAACCCAGGATTCGATCCCGACTTTTGGTCGGAGCAGCTTATCCAGATCGGTCTCGAAATCGACGAAGGCGCTCAGATATTGCCAGGGAGCATAAGCGATTCCGAAACGATAGCGCTTGGGGAACAAATCATTTTTAGTCGTACCCTTGTCCCAGTATTTCTCGGTATTCCAGGAATTTTTTGCTGCCAAGTCATAGATCGCCGCACCAAGTGTCAGGGAGGGCAAACCATAAGGAAGCGCCGGACTGTAGAAAGGACGCACCTGCACCCCTAGATCCATCCCGAAAGTCGTGGAAGTCAAGGCTTCGGATCGATCTGTGAAGAGTCCTCCGGCACGAGCGTAAAAAACACCCGCCGTAATCCCTGCGGACACATGGTCATTAAGTTTTAATCCGAAGGACAGCGCAAAACGATTCTCATGGAAACCGAGAGTTCCGTATTTTCTCCCATCGAAATTTCGACCTTCGATCTCATCGGTTCCGGCATGAGTCCAGGATAATCCAATCGCCGCCGGATTCTCTCGTCTCCCCTGATATTGAGTGATGATATATTGCTTGATCTGCTCCTTCTCCCGAATGCCTGTTTTCCGTGCGGTTTCTGCAACTTGACGCACCATTTCACGCAAACTTGGAGCCAGGTATTCCTCGCCGTCCAATTGGAGTATCGGGGTGAATTTGGCATCGTAAAGATTTACCTCGGGATCCAGACAGCTCTGGATGGCATCGACCAGCGCGTTCAAGTAGTCATCGACATTTTTCTGACGTGAAACACCTCCGCGGTATTCTCCCGGCGGCAGCATAATTCCATAGAGTGACGGATTCGGCGGATCTTGCAGTTTCATGTTCACCAAGGGGCTTTTCCAGTACTTTAACTCCGTCACTTGCATCATTACGCCGGAGTAGGTCAGGACACGATCCAGCGAGAGGACATGGTAGCCAAAGGCTGCTTCGTTTGCGGGTGAGTAAGGTAAACCGGCGGGATTGTAATGTGTTTGGTCGACTCCCATCGCCCTGGCGACTCCGGCGTCTCCGGAACCGGTCGCTGCCGCCCCGACTCCCATCCGCAGGAATGCCCCAGCCTGACCGGAAAAGCCCTCTGCCCTGATTCCTGCCTCATCCGTGAAAAAGGGATTGCAAACTATTATGATGATTATTATAAATAATATTTGAATGTATGGTCTCATGATTTTTGTAACCACAAATAGACACTAATTAACACTAATTCTCCTAATCCAAGAGCATAATTTTACCCCAGCGATCCTTTCCACCGCCGGAGATGCGATAAAAGTAGACGCCATTGGCGACTTTACGTCCCCCAGGACCGTGACCATTCCATACTTCGTTTCGCGCCCCCGCCGGTCGCCACTCCGACTTTACCGGACGGAGGAGCAACTCCATCGCAAAGTCATATATTTCCAAAGTGATATAGGCATCCTGATTCAAATTATACTGCATCCGAACCACCTCAAAGCGTTCCGGTGAGAAGGGATTGGGGTAAGCGTAGGTATCTGGCTGCCCTTGAGTCTCCGGCATGGGGAAAGTACGCATCAGATGCCAATTGACTCCTCTATCGGCAGTCACCGCTAGTCCAGCAGGACTGCCGACCCAAAGCCTCCGTCTGCCAACAGCAACACTGTACACCTCTCTCTCATAAGCGAATTCGAGGGAGTCCAGGTCGCCGATACGGGGATAAAGCGCCCAGGATTCGCCAAAATTCGGGGAGACATACAAACCATCATCAGTAGCGACATAAGCTGTATCCCCGCTGAAGGCGAAATTATGGGTTTTTACCGGTTGAGATCGGCTTCCCAGTACCCGTTTCCAGGTGTTACCAAAGTCCTCGGTCAACGACACACCGTAGTACTCAGTTTCTCCCCCAGTTGACCAAGTTGCCGCCCAGAGGACATACTTCCCCCGACTGGGAAGATGCTGCGAGCCGAGCGCAGTAATGAAATTGCCGCCTGGCGAGACAATGGTTGTATCTGGATTATGGGAATATCTCTGCCAGGTTGCGCCATTATCCATCGATTTGTTGATCCCACCGGCAGTGCCGACCCAAAGAATACGATTGGCGCCGACCGACATCACCGAAACGCTGAAAGCCCGATGATTGTAATGTGCGACCGCGTCAAAATTATCCATGTCCGGCGGTGCATTGACCCAATGCCATTGTTCGAGGGCGTCATCCGGATTATCCATTGCAATCAGCGGCGGATCCATATCGAGGTAACGCAATCCGCCGGCGTAACTGGCGATCCAGACACGGTCGCCAACTATGGCAATATCATAAGTTACATTATAGACATGGGTGGTGGTGGGTTTGGCGATGTTCAAAGAATCGAGAAGGTCTTGATTTTCCTGAGTATCACGGGGATCGACCGGCTGAGGGAACCACACCCAATGCTCCCCGATCGTATAATCATTAAAAGCAACACTGAATCCGACTCCGCCTCCGGCAGGGTAAGTTTCATCACCATCAACATAGTCGACAGCGGTGGATGCCCAAATAATAGTGTCGCCCCAGGAAGTAATTCCTAATGTCAGTCCACTGACACCACCATCCCCCAAACCGTGTTCGGGACTGAAATTTGTCCAGATACCGGCAGCCGGATTGGGTGAATTCGGATTGGAATCGAAGGATGCCAATCCGTTGCCCGTTGCCGCCCAAACATAAGGTCCAAAGATTTTCAAGTCGATGATGCTATTCGATGGCAACCGCCCTTCGGTGTCATTCGTTTGAGATGAGATGGAGTGAGAAAATGATTGATAATTTTCTTCGTATCCTTCGTGCCCTTCGTGTTCTTCGTGGATAATGGTCATCATACACGGAAGCGGCGAGGCATTGCTCCGACTCAGAGCTAAAAAGCTTATAAATGAAAAAAGTATCAGATTATATGTCGTCACTAATCGCCTCGATAATCGACAAACTCGATAACTTTATCATACGGTTCACTCTCATTATTCGCCCGGTCGGTTACGATAAACCGGAAAGTATAGGGACCAAATACATGATTCTGCGAAGTGGTGGTAAAACCTGAGGAATAAATTCCATCGCCGGCAACATCATCCTCATGTGTACCGTCATCGAAGAGGAGATAATCAGGATCAGAGATAAAATCCTGCGCCGGTGGGGGTTGACGCACCAGGTAACGCACTCCGGCGATGTCCCCCAAACCCTGCAAATCAGCAGCTTCCAGATGGAATTCATAAGTGTTGACACCCTCAAGGGGACGCTCGACCGTATCCGGCGATTCGAGATTCAAGATCAACGGCGCCGAATTTTCCAACCACACCTGCTTAGTAAATGGTTCCGCCGGAATATCACAGCGATCCTGAGTGCTGACTTCAAAGGCATAAGTCTCCGTCACCAGCCCCGCGGCGAGAGATGCATCAACTGTCAACGTCCACGATTCCCCATCTTCCGAACTGAAGTCGAGTTGTTTCAGGTCATCGTCATCGAGGAGAATGTGCAGCCTCACGCCTGAAACGACATCACCTTCAGAAGAATCCCCGTCTTTCACGATCGCTTCCCAGACCTGCTCGTCAAATCCCGCGGGTAGTTCCGTGGGAACATTAAACGAGACGATCTGTGGGGGTTCGTTTACTAAAACGTTGAAAGTGTCCGCGATAGTGGCATAATTCCAAGTAGGGATCTTCACCTCGCCATCATCATTCGGGATTTCAAATTCAGTATCCGTCAAGTCGCCGGCGGCGTAAGTGATGGCATACTCGCCTGTCGATTGGGAAAATAACGAGTTGATTCTGGCGGTATAAACCAGGTCGCCCTTTGAAGCATCACCGGAACGATTCGATTGATACATCGGTGGATTGTCAATGATGGTAGTATTTCCATCATCAAGCAGGGCGAAGAGGATTATACCCTCATTTACGCCGTCGGTTCTTTCGATCGACGCCGCTGCACAAGGCGGATCGATCTCGCCGGTACGGATAAACTCTAACACATAATCCGGAAGATCCACCACGATTCTTATTGTTCGCAGCAAGTCAGACTGGAAAGCCCAGAATGGATAAGTCTCATATTCCATCGCAGTCGGAGTGATATCGATGATCCCTACAGTCAAGGTGTCAACAGCTTCGAGGAGAAAATCGACGTACCGGTCGCGTGACAGTGGCGGTGCACCCTCTAAAGCGTAGCGAGTGTCAAAAAGGTAACCGATGGCAAACGTGGCAAGAAACTCTCCTTCGACCGGAGTGAATCGTGCGTTCAGGCGGGCGGAATAAACCAGATCAGAAGGCGCCAGGTCGCCGCTGTAAAAATCCAGGTATCCCGGTGCATCGCTTAGTACACTCGTGTTGCCGTCATCACGCAATTCGATCAAAACAGGAGGACGCTGGTTATCGATCGATTCCAACAGCAATGCCGCATCCGGATGCTGGGTATGCCCGGTCAATAACTTCTGCTGCAACTCTTCCGGTACTGCCAATTGGACGCGGACAGCATGAAACATAGTAGATTCAAACGCCCAATGACGCGAAATGAGAGTTGAAACGATCTCCGGATCATTTCCGGGAGCGATACCGAGGGAGTCAGGTGAGTCGGTTCTATCACAACCGAAAGAAAAGAGAAAGATGAAAAGAGAAATCGGGATGAAATAATAATATGTTGAAAAAAGGCGATACGGTCGTCCCATAATTTCTACCTATCTGAATCATCATTAAAATCTGCTGCTACACTATGGAACAAGCGACCTGAGACGACCTCTTTTTTTATAGAATTATCATAACAACTCAAAGTCGTGTCTGATTAACAACTAACAAAAACAGAGATTCTTCACTTCGTTCAGAATGACTTTATTCGCGATTTCTCTTATACTAAACAGTTACCGATTTTCTTCTGGTGTCAGCCGAGGACGACTGACACCACATTCTTCTGGCGTCAGCCGAGGACGACTGACACCACATTCTCCTGGTGTCAGCCGAGGACGACTGACACCACATTCTTCTTACCGATTTTCTTCTGGTGTCAGCCGAGGACGACTGACACCACATTATTATTAAATATAGATACGTTACCCTTGAGTTTCAAGTTCCCAAAAACCGAAGACGAGCCGCATTAAGCGTTAAAAGGATAAAGCAATAAAATGACTATTTTCTCGTTCTCACGCAGTAGCATGGGAATGCGTAATAGTACCATCAACCGTCCTCGGCTGACACCCCTCGGCTGACACTCCTCGGCTGACACTCCTCGGCTGACACTCCTCGGCTGACACAATTCACCGTCGGCTGAATCGTGAACGACGTCTATATCTAGATTCCTCACGCGGTTTACTTCGTTTTGGTTCAAAGGGACTAGGCTTTGTTTCTTCTTCTGTTTTAGTTTCTGTAGCGGTTTCGTCCGGTTGTTTTTCTGCTTTTTTCACTATCCCGTCGGTATCCACGACATCTTCTTCGCTTACCTCTTCCGCTTTTGTCTGATCGAACAATCTACCGATATGATAGAAAGTCCGTCTGTCCTTGGGGATGAATGGCGTTCCAGACGATGCGCCCTGACTGGATAAGGCACGTTTATCCTTGTTGTTGATGATAAACATCCCTTGTTCATAGCTGACATTCAGTAAGGTGAATCGTCCTTCGCTGGCATAACAGAAGGAAACCTGCCCGGGTTTGTCCCAAGTAATGTAAAGGTGCTGCAGATCGGCGAAACTGACTCCCGCGGTGCGGATATTTTCCCGAAGTTTCCGATTTTCCACGGTGAGATCGGAAGCGCCGATGTCATCCCCTGAGCGAGTGAGAACGATTCTGGTGTACAAATCGTGCTGGTAGTTCCGCAATTCAATCAGATAGCCCTTCTCGATACGCCGTGAGGAAGCGCGCAGTTGAAACGCCAACAAACGAACAACATCCCGGATGGATAATCCCGGCACTCGTCCCATTGTGTTCAGCGTCGTTGTCTCGGTTATCTCTGGCATGTTAGAAAATAATAGTTCTTTTCCTCCACCACAAGTGCCGGTAGCGTAGGCATCCCCGCCTGCGAAGGGTAGCATGGGCGTCTCGCCCATGTAAAACCCGCGAGGGGTAGCGTAGGCGTCCCTGCCTGCGAGAAATCGTAAACACCCGATTAACTTGCATAGCGGAGAATCGCAAGCACGGAGGCTTACGCTACCCCATTTCCGCATTTCCGCAAGCACGGAGGCTTACGCTACCCGGTTTTAAAATCGCCATCTTCGGCTGCATTTGCTCAAACTCCCCTGCCGAAGTATATTCCCGAACAAAATAAGGACTTATGGTGGATTTTATTCAATTTCTCTTACTCGCCCCTTCAATCCTATTGGGATTGACACTGCATGAATTTGCTCACGGTTACGTCGCCTACCGTCTGGGTGATCCCACAGCGAAAGAGCAGGGCAGACTGACGCTGAATCCTTTGGCTCATCTCGATTTAATGGGCACGATTATGCTGTTCCTGGTACACTTCGGCTGGGCGAAACCGGTCATGGTGAATCCGAACAATTTGACTAATCCCAAACGTGACATGATGTACATCGCCCTGGCGGGACCTTTAATGAATCTCGCCCTGGCATGGGGAATAGGATTGATCGTGCGATTCGGTAAACCATGGTTCGCACAGCATGAAACTGTTGGACCGATTATCTACCAGATGATTTTTCTCGGTGTACTGATCAATGTCAGCCTGGCGATTTTCAACCTCCTGCCGATCCCTCCCCTTGATGGCTCCCGTATCCTTCATGCAATCGTACCTGACCGTTATGAAAACGAGTATCGTCTGTTCGAGAGAGTCGGAGGGATGCTTTTAATTGGGATCTTGATCCTCGGTTATGTTACCCATCTCTCGATTTTCGGCGCGGTGCTCGGTCCGCCGGTGAAATTCTTCCTTGAGTTGTTTACCACGGGATGAGGGATGTGGAAGTCTGATATGAAGCTGAATTTTCTAAGCAGATTAGCTCCGTTGGTGTTTTTATTTTATTTAAGCCTGACTTCCGGATGCGCCACGCTCCGGTCGATCTGGATTCCAAAGGCGTCAAAGTCAGAGATTGCAACAATAGCTGAGACCATCCTCTTACCTCTCGAACATCAAGGCGCCACACTGGGAGTCAGCATTCTCACACTCGAAGGAAAAACTCTCTATAGTTATAACGCAGATAAATTCCTGGTTGGGGCATCGGTGCAAAAACTATTTACCGCTGCCTGGGCAAAGTCGGTTCTCCCGCCAAATTTCCGCTGGAAGACGGATTTAATCGCGACGGGGAAGCTGGACAGTTCCGGTGAACTGCAAGGCGACTTGATTCTCTTTGGAGGATGGGATCCCAGTCTCTCCGGTTTGCCGGCGAAATACGCCACCGATCCCTGGTCGGTTTATCGCAATTGGACAAAAGCCTTGTATGATAACGGAGTGCGTAGCGTCCAGGGCGGGATCATCACCGTTGGGCAGGCATTTACTCCAGACTGCTGGGAGATGGAAGACCTGCACTATTATTTCGCTCCGACAATTTCCCAGTTTAGCTGGAATAACGGACTGATAACTACAAAAACATTTCTTGATTCCCTCTCGGGCAATCGGATACAGGTCGAACCGGATCCCTCCTTCTGGTCGCGCAATCATGCAGTCGGACGCTGGTGGGATGGCGCGGCTCTGGGCAAGGTTCCAGTCGAAACAAATCCAGAGCGAGAATCAAGCGTACTGTCTTTTCCCGCCGGTAGAAAACACCCGGTAATCGACCCGCGTATTCTGGCAGCCGATGCCTTCCGTGAAATGCTGAGAACCGCAAACATCATGGGAGGCGATTCGACTTCGGTTCTAGAGTTTCTCCCACTTCAGCTTGAAGATAAAAACCAGATCGCTTTTCGTTTTACACACTATAGCCCTTCTCTCGATTCGATCCTGCAGATCATGCTCTCCTCCAGCGACAATCTCTGGGCAGAAATGATTGGAATCACGGCTGATTTCGCCGCTTTTGCCGACAGTCAGGCAGGATTTTTATCGTTGGACTTATCAGACGGATTGTTTGATGCCTCGCACAGTTTTGGATTGCCCTTATCTCACTCATATCAGTATCACCCGGGCTGGCTGAGTGTGCTGGATACCTTGGGGATCTCTAGTGTTGGAGTCCAAGCGGTTGATTATTGCGGGCTGGCGCGACGCAACCAGCTTACTGCGCGAACCGTCAGCCTGATGCTGGTCTCGGCGTACTGGAAATGGGGGGAGCGGTGGTGTAATTTGTTGGCGCGACCTCTTCAGCGAAACAGCACCCTTTCAAATCGATTTGCCGGTTATGAGACACAAATTGTTGCGAAAACCGGAACGATGAGTGGAGTAGGCAACATCGCGGGGTATATTTTCCGTGATAATAAACCAGTAGTGGTTTTTTGTCTATTGGTGAATGGCTGCACGGGAGTTTCATTCCCGCCGGAACAGGCGATAGATAGTTTTATCAAGGCAGTAGTTGACATTTTATAAAGTGCCATTCCTGCTAAGCAGGCAGTCCGAGAATGGAAAAACACCGCTGGCGGTGCCATTCCCGCGAAAGCGGGAATGACATCCTGGGAGACTCTCTGACATTCTCGGACAGCCCGGAAGGTGGGAATCCAGTCAATTGTTTAATTTTAAGAAGCTGTTTAGTTCATTAAAATCTCCACTACTTGGTCATTCTGAACGAAGTGAAGAATCTGTGTTTTTATAGAATTATCGTAATAATTCACACTTTTCTGATTAAAAACCGACCAAACAGAGATTTTTCACTTCGTTCAGAATGACTTTTAATTGAGATTTCTCCTAAACTAAACAGTTAAAATTATAGATAATTCATTTTTAGAGTAGAGCATGTTATTCTTCGGCAGACAGCAACTCAAACCGCGTCAATTCAAGTACTATCCCTTTTTCTATGATCCGGAGAAAGACCGGGAGAATAAGGAACGGTTCAATTTTGGTCATGAGTTCTCCCGCCAGCGTTCCAAGTATCGCCAGACACGAAGCCCCCTGATCTACCTGTTTTTTGCCGCCCTCATCATAATGATCATGTACCTGCTATCGCCTCGTGAAGAGAGCCGGAAGGTTCTTGATGATGTCGAACTGACCGAGGAGGAGATTCCCCTCATCCAGGTTGAAGTGGTTCAATCGAAAGTGACGGCGTTGTCTGATACCACCTCGCAGAAAGTGGATACTCTGGCAAGACTTGACAGTCTTGATCTTAAAGAATGATGAATGAAGCAGATTATATCGTCCCGATCGGCTCTATCCAGGTGTTGCCGGAGGGTTTGGCGAACCGTATCGCTGCTGGGGAAGTGGTGGAACGTCCTTCCTCGGTGGTGAAAGAGCTGATTGAAAATGCGCTCGATGCCGATGCCACTCATATCGAAGTTTCATTAAAAAAATCGGGATTGGATGAAATAATTGTCTCGGATAACGGCTGGGGGATGGATTCGGAAGACCTGGTTCTGGCGTTTCGTCGTCACGCCACCTCAAAGATTGCTACCGCGGAGGATCTTTTACGAATCACGCATTTAGGTTTCCGCGGCGAAGCATTGCCTTCCATTGCCAGTGTGGCTCGGGTGGAAGTGGTGAGCCGCCGCGCTGACCGTCCGAATGGGAGCCGTTATCGGATCGAAGGTGGCAAGACCATGAAACCCGAACCTGCCGCACGAGAACGAGGAACCACTATACGCATCCGCTCGCTCTTCTTCAACGTTCCGGCGCGTCGAAAATTCCTCCGCTCCTCCGCTACCGAATACAACCATATCGTCAATTCCTTCAAACGTTATGCGCTGGCATACCCGGAATTACGCTGGACGCTGATACGTGATGATTCCCCGGTCTGGAACCTGGAGGTGACCGACTTGGAGGGAAGAATCAGGCAGTTGTATAGAAATGAAACGGTCGCAGATCTTATTCCGGTAGAGAATCGCAGCAATGATATATTTGTCAGCGGAGTGGTGGGAGGAACTTCGCTGTTTCGTAAATCACGGGGGGATCAGTACTTGTTTATCAATCGCCGTCCCTTTGTCGGCTCCTCACTGCATCATGCAGTTGTCAACGGATATGCCCAATTGATCAATGCCGGCGAAATGCCTTTCTATGTCCTTTTTTTACGCGCTGATCCGGGTGAGTTCGATGTCAATGTCCATCCGGCAAAACATGAAGTACGGTTTCGGGATGAATCCCAGGCATATCGTGCGGTGATGATGGGCGTACGCAATGCGCTGGGAGCCTCTCTGCATGAAGGCAGTGCGCCAGTAAGCATAATAGGAAGTCCCGCCTCGGAATACCGGGAGCGCAGCGAAGTAAATCTACCCCGTGAAAAGGGACATCGGATCGACGGCAGGCGTGAGTTGGAGATGCTTTTCGGACATCCGAAGGCTTCAGGCTGTGGGCTTTCGGCTTTAGATAGGCAGACATTGGAAACCGAAAGCCCCGAGCCCAAAACCCAAAGACTTACTTCAGATCCAACTCCTTTGGCTGGGAAATATGATCCCCACCATTCTCCATCTCCCGACCTGGAAACTGAGGAGCCGATGATTCATGAAAATTTGACCCCCACTATCGAAGAAGTACCGGTACAACGCACCAATGTCTGGCAACTGCACAAGACCTACATTCTCTCCCAAGTGAAGAGCGGCTTGGTGGTAATCGACCAGCATGTGGCGCACGAGCGGATTCTTTATGAACGCGCCTTGGCGGCGATGCGTGATCAATCCTGGAATGGGCAGCAACTGCTCTTTCCGGTCGAAGTGACGCTCGATCCCGGAGACAGCGCATTATTAGAAGAGATACAGCCACAACTCCATCGCCTCGGATTTGAGGTGGAACATGTCAAAGATACGAGATGGCAAATTCTTAGCACCCCTGCCGGGATCAAGGTGAGTAGCGAGGGAAAATTGCTTAGAGAGATGCTGGCGGATTACCGGAATGAATATAATCTTCGCCTGGCGCCGCAGGAGAGCCTCGCTGCCAGTTTCGCCTGTAAAGCTGCGATAAAGAAAGGGCATCCCCTCACCCTGGAGGAGATGAATGCCCTGATCGATGAGCTGTTCCTCACCCAATATCCATTTGTCTGCCCGCATGGCAGACCGATAGTGGTCAATTTGACATTGCAGGAGTTGGATAAGCTGTTCGGACGGGGATTGTGAAGTTTTTATCGCCCGGAGACGCGGAGAAGCTGAGAGAGGATATCATTATTATTGCAGGTCCGACCGCATCAGGAAAAACTGCGGTTTCAGTAGAATTGGCTTTGAAGATTGACGGTGAGATCATCTCGGCGGACAGCCGTCAGGTTTATCGTTTTCTCGATGTCGGCTCCGCCAAACCTACCATCTCAGAGCGAAAAGGAGTTCGGCATTACGGCTTCGACGTGGTCGATCCCGATGTCTGGTACAGTGCCGGAAGATATGCGAACGAGGCGCGAGGTTGGATAAAGGAAATTCAGGCGCGTAAGAAGAGAATCATTATTGTCGGAGGCAGCGGGCTATATCTGCAAGCCTTAATCGATGGATTTTTTTCGGGTAGTGTAAGCCTTCGTGCTGGCGATCCCTCATGCCGGCAGGAACGTCTTCACTACCAAAGTCTCGAGAAAAAAGGATTGGCGAGCTTGTATGATGAACTTCAGAGAGTAGACCCGATTTATGCGGAAAAAACCAGCAGGAAAGATCGACAGCGGATTTTGCGCGCTTTGAAAACATATTACGCCAGCGGGATTCCTTTCAGCCAGCTCCTGACGCGAGAACGCGAGGCGCTGCCAATGCCGACATTATGGTTTGGATTGAACTGGAAGCGGGAATTGTTATATAAACGAATCGAGAAACGGGTTGATGAGATGTTCGACCGCGGGCTGGTCAGCGAAGTGCGCTCCCTGCTGGATCGCGGTTATCGTGAGACAAACGCTCTGAAAAGTTTGGGTTATGTTGAGGTGATCGTATTTCTCGACGGTACTATTTCCTCCTTTAAAGACGTCAGAAATCTGGTTATTCAAAACACGCGTCATTTTGCCAAGCGACAGCTCACCTGGTTCCGTAAAAACCAACGAATTCGTTGGATGGATCCGGCGAATTTTACTGCGGAGCAAATTGCGGAA
Source organism: uncultured bacterium (assembly GCA_964501095.1). Lineage (GTDB taxonomy): Bacteria > Electryoneota > Electryoneia > Electryoneales > Electryoneaceae > CAZCRQ01. Next base: position 12,287 of record CAZCRQ010000009.1, read on the forward strand.
AAGATCGCCCATGCTACACTTATAATCTCACTTCCATCTCTTCCATGGCGACAAAGATATCCAAGCGGGCATCGGGATAGGTGAGGTTCTTGTAACGTCTCGCCGATTGAAGTATCTGCTGGATGAAAGAATCGGGGTAGGTGGGTTCATGATGGAACAGCGCCAGACGTGAAACTCCTGCTTTTATTGAAATATCGATTCCCATCACCGCAGTGGAATGCCCCCAATCTTCCTTGGTTTTACTTTCCTCCAATGTATACTGGGAGTCGAAGATCAACAGGTCGCAACCCTTGAAAAATTCGATCATCTCCTCGATATAATTTTGATTATCTTGTTTATATTCACTGTCAGTGGCGAAGACCATGGATTTTCCGTCATGTTCGACACGATACCCATAACAACCGCCCGGATGGTAGAGTTTTTTCGCCTGGAAAGTACCGCCTTTGGGGAGAGGGTAGAGGCGCTGCTCCTCGATCTGGTGAAAGATGATGTTTGCCGGAAATATGTCGAGGGGAATCGGGTAATAATTTGCTGCTTGTTGCCCGCGGAATCGTTTCTCCAAATCACGGCTGACCCCATAAATGTGAATGGTATTTTTTTGGAACAGGGGAGCAAAATAGGGGAATCCCATGATATGATCCCAATGAGTGTGGGTCATCAGCAGGTGGATTTCCCCATTTCCCTGCCCAAGGGGACCATCCATCAGTTCATGTCCGAGGTTTCTAATACCGGTGCCGGCATCGAAGACAACAATGGCATCCTCCCAGATCAGGCTGACGCAAGTCGTATTGCCACCCACTGTGCCTCGCTGGAACATGCTGTAATTATCCCGCAGATAGCCGGCGACTTTCTCCGGGTCAGTGATTCCCGCTCGCGCGACTGCTTCCGCCATCGCAATCACTTTACTCTCGATTTCCTTGGGCGATAATGGCGTAGGGATACTTCCACGTACTCCCCAGAATCGGACTCGCAAGATTATTCCTCCTAACGAATAATAACGAACTTCCCCATCTGGATTTCCCCCTTTCTTGCATTCGTCAGATCTTCAACACTGAACAGATACAATCCAGAAGCGACCTGCTGGTTATTCCGGCTGTTTAAATCCCAGTATTCCCCATGTCTCAGATCGACAAAGGCATTTATATCTCCCGTGACACGATGCGGAATGATTTGCACCAGGTCGCCAGAGACAGTAAAGATCCGAATCAAACATTGGTCGGGGAGATTGTAAAACCAGATTCTACGGTCGGTTTGGGGGAAATAATCCGTGGTTCCATCATCCCGATTTTCCCAGGCAAGACCATCGCCATGCAGGTAAGTATAATCCTGATCGGCACGATAGGGATTGGGCGCGACCATCGGTTTCTTTTTTGCAGTTCCGGAAGGCGCGAGGAATTTTGCGCTGGCGACTTTTGACGATTCCAACGGTGGCGTACCGGAATGAGGATCGCCGTAATCATAAGCGGTTACGGAGTACCAGCGCGGCATCAACGGGTGCGAATGGGGAAACTTATAACGATAGCTTTGAGACGGTTCATCCCAGATATCATCGAAACCGGTATTGGGACCTACGGGGAGCAGGATTCCATGAACAAGGTTCATCTCTACGTGTTTCGGCATTCCGGTGGTATCGGTCACCGGTTCAGTCATCATGCTGTCAGTGGCGGAAAAATAGGCATAATCGATGCGGTCGAACTGTGCGACATAGCTGAATTCGGCTTCCAAACCGGTTGCGGAGAAGTAAATACGGTATCCCTCAAAATCCACCAGACGGCTGAAAGGATCGGGTTCCTCTGGGTCTTCTGAAGGTAGTTTTTCCCAGCATAAAATGATGTCGAATTCATCGTCGATGGGTTCAATTTCCGGCGGCGCCGGGGGCGGAGGGCCACGAAAATCCGGCTCGCCATCCCCCACATCCAAAAGACGATTACCCGTCGTATAATCATAACGAACCGGTTTGTAAGGATTATAATCTTCGCTCACCGCGTTATCTTCGCTAAAGTCGAGCTTGTTATTCATCTCTCCTTCATCAGGTCCTTCATAATAACCGATGAACACGCCATCGATGACCACAGAGTCTCCGATATTCTCGGCAAAGAGTAAGTCCAATCCGGTATCTTCTCCAAACCAGCCGTCGCCATTGGTATCGATCATGGGATTGTCATAAACTCGCGCCGCCCAATCGGCGTTGTAGCGCAGATCGGCAAAGTCGAAGAGTGTCGTGTCGATGTTGGTGTTTGACGACTGGGGATGATTGCGATCGTGAAAATTCTCCCCGCCGACATAAGCGATGGTCATACTGAATCGTTCTCCGGGATTCAAACGAAAGACCCGATTTCCCGCTTCGTCGATGTGATCCTCAATGCCTAAAGGACCCCAGGAGAGGAGATAACGGGTATCGAATCCATCCGCATAATTTCCGGCTTCCTCGGTTTCGACCACACGCCAAAAATGAGTTTCCTCCATTTGGGTGGCGGGATTGAAAACCACTTGAGGATGCTGCGCCACTAATTCCAGTTTGTCCACCATGACCTGATCGTAATCGAATTCCCGGTTGCTTAAGACAAAGTATTTTTCGCCATCACCCAATGGTGTTCCGCGGCGGTTTGTCCAATCTCCGGCGGAATGATCATCCTGCCAAGCGGGACCGAAATCCAGGGTTTCATCAGGATTGGAAATCCACCAATTAAAACTGGTTTTCAAGTCCGGATTGGGAGCGCGGAGAACACGTGTACCAGTAACATGCGGTTCGACAAAGTCCGAACCGCTGCTCACCGTGACCGGACGTCCATCGTTGTCCGCAATCCAAGCGATATTAATGACCGTACTATCGGTCTCACCCTCTGGTGTTTCATAGTAATAAAACTTCTGAAAACCGCAGATGTCATCCACATGACCACGTTCCGCAGCAGTAAGGTTTTGCTCCCAGATCGCTCCGACATCCGCATCGACATACAATCCAACATAGAGGTTTTTCAAGTATTTATCTGCGATGTTCTCGATTTCCCAGTCGATGATGATAAAGTCCTTGGCATAAGCATAGCTCCACGAATAGCTGGTCTGTCTTATTATAATGCCGAGCGGAACATGAGGACCGTCGAGAGGGTCTGCTTTGACCCAGAAATCATCACGTAAGGTATCGGTGTAAGTAACGAGGAAATCCTGTTCACTTACAGCATCTTCAGAATAGATGAATTCACCGAGGCGGTTGAAGGCTCCCGGTCGCGGACTGCGTTCGATAATCGGATCGGGCGCTACATCCGGATAAAACTCATGAATTCGCCCGGTGTTGCCGACCAAGATCCAGCCTTCAGTTCCGGTCGACACCCGAGGATATTCATACCCCTCTTCCTGGATCATCGCCCCCAGCCAGAGCGATCCCTGGTACAAATACTGAACTTCACTACCGCCGGGATATTCGCACTGCGGAGCCCAGGTGCCGGGATATTCCGGATCCTCCATCTGCTCGGGATTTCGCACACTCGAATTACCGAAGTAACCCCAATTAGTGATGTTCATCCACATGGCTCCCACACGATGAACACGATTGCGAGTGTCGATATCCAATGTTGAGATTCTGTCGGAACTCCGAATTGGTCCCTTCGGAATCTCTTCGGGGGGTTGATACATCTCGGAGAATGCAAGCGATGCCAGTATCAGGCATCCTATCATCCATCCAATCCGGTGAATCATAGCAAGCCTCCAGTAAAGAGTTCAACTGTGGACACCACTGAGCTGATAGGCTTTCGACTTCAAGCCTTAGGCTTCAGATTGATTCTCAGTACTTGTAGCCTAATGCCTGAGGCCTATTTTTTATTCGACTGTCGCTGCGCTTCCAACCTGGGCACCACCGTCTTGTTGAAGAACAGCAGGGCAATCGCGGTGAGAATACCGACTCCACCGAAGATAATCCACATCAATTGAGGATTGTCCATCCCCTTGGCGATTTTCTCATATCCCCAACCGCTGAGAATGCCGCCGAATAAATTTCCCAGCGCGATGGAGACAAAGTAGTATCCCATGAATAAGGCGACTTTATCACTTGGGGCAATTCTGGCGACATATTCCTGGCTTTTCGGCGAGGCGATCATCTCGCCGAAGGCGAAGATGACAATCGAGACCACCGCAAGAAAACCGCCAAAGGCAACCGATCCGGTGGAAACCGCACCCAGACCGATTCCTACTCCCGCTACTACAGTCCCCACAATCAGCACCGGGAAAGGACGCCACCGGTCGATGATCCAGCTCACCAGCACCTGGAAAACAATTATCGCCCCGGCATCCAGGTTTATAATGTACTCCGGATTAACTTGCCGGTATTTTTCGATCCACTCTCGGGCGACCGCAGTCACCGCCGCCTGGTCGGGGATTCCCATCGCTGATAACTGCTGCATTGTCGCCATGATCTCTTCCAATGGCACCCTGACTTTCAGGTGCACCAATTCAAGAAAGATAACCTTTGCTGTTCCAAAATCCTGAACCGCACCGTACTGTTGCACCAATTCACTAAGACGTTCAGAGAGACTCTCGACGTTCACACTGGCGATGAAATTAACGAAACCGTGCCCGAAGAAGCCGGCAAATTTCACCAAATCGCGGGTTTCCACAAAGTCGCGGATGTATTCCGGCATGGTGATGAAAATCTGGTTGAAGCTCGCCCAAAAACCAGAGAGGATAAGCAAGTATAACACAAAGGGCCAATTGCCGATTTTCGACTTCTTCTTAAACCAAGGTGCTGTTTCGTCTTTCCTGGCGAGGAAATTCCAAAACAGATTCAAAATGAGCCAGAGAGCAGAAATTGTCAAGGTCTTCCCCCAATCCATCCATCCGCCACCGGAAACCATGACAAGTATTAAAATCGGCAGTACGATCAAAGCAAAACGCGCGTTGCCGAGGACATCCTGCATGTCTGTCAGCACTTTCTTGAGACTGCGCCTGGTTGCCGAAGCGGATTCGGTAGTCGGTTCTTTATAGAAGAAAATCGTCGGAATGAAATTGCAGGCAATCCAGATGGTGGACATGACAAAGACGAGGTTCCAACTGATGACACGAACATATCCGGCGATGAGGGGACCGATAAATCCACCGACATTTACGATCATGTAGAAAATTCCGAATCCGATGCCCTTATTGGAATCATCGGTGGTTCGTGCGACAGTACCGACGACGACAGGTTTAAAAGTGGCGGCGCCAACGGCAACAAAAAGGAAAGCAAAAAAGAAGGGCCAAAAGCCGGTGAATTGTCCTAGTAGAAAGTATGCCGGCGTCAGGATGCTGAACGCCACCAGGAACGTCCGCCGGTAACCGTAACGGTCTGCCAACGCTCCTGTTACCACAGGAAAGAGATATAATAAAAACGGGATAATCCCTTGGAGAATACCCCGTTGAATGCTGCTGAAGCCTAATCCGCCTTCCCTTATCGGGCTGGTCATATAGAGGGATGAAACTGCGAAAAAACCGTACCACGCCATCCGCTCGAAAATCTCCATGACATTCGCCACGAAAAACGTCCGTGGGAACTTGCTCCGTTTTACCTTTTCCCTCTTTTCCGCCATCGATTTTCTCCCTTCGGTTGGACTCCTCATGAAGCAATCCGATTTTCATCAATAAGTAGTTGTGCAAGATACTCACGCTCGATAGGTTAATGCTACTCATTTTTTAATCACATTCCAGGAGCTGAAATCATAACCGATCAAGTCCCCCAATTCATGATTCTCTTCCCGAAAATAATCGATCAACTGTGCTCGAAGTGCAGGAGAAATCGGCACCTTAGAGGTTATCCGGCGATTGTATTGATAATGAGCGCGATGGATGGCTTTTCCTACTCCAAATAGGTTCAGGCTTCCTTTGACCGTACGACCGATCGGACTTGAGTTCAACAATTCGATGAATCTTTTACCCGCGTGAAAAATGCCCTTTGAGCGAAATTCGAAACTCGGATTAACCTTTTGTTGTAGACTCGGCGGAAGGAATCCAGTGTCAATCCTGAGAAAAATGCAAAGGTTTTTAAAGACCGCAGCGGGATTTTTAAAAATTTCATCAAAGACAATAAAATGAACTTGATTTCTGGGAAACAATTGGAGAAATCGCTGTGTATGATAATGATAACGGCTGTATTCAATACTTTCAGGATATTTTTTCAGGTATTCCTCGAAAGTTTTGCCGACATCGATAAAATTACTGGCTCGTCGATAAATAGAATACATTGCATCTATCGGATTTCTGAAATTTACAATGAGCTTCATCTGCGGATTGTGTTCATATAAAAGCCTCGGAGATTCAGGATCGTCAAAATAGGTTGGACTAAATTCACCGCGCATTTGATTCAGTAAGTAGTCAGCAAAGCATGAACGCAACCACTCTTCACCACCGTCAAAATGTGTCGATTGATAATATGTGCCGCTGACAGGAAAGTTGCGGAAAGTATAACGACTACAGAAGTAATTCAACTCCTTCTTTTCCGCGATGAACACTTGCGGATGTTCACTCAGACACTGCGCTGTCCAAGTCGTGCCTGACCGGAAAGCGCCTATCCCCACAAAATTGACTTGCGGCTCGTGCATAGCTTCTCCCTTCACTAACACAAAATACTCACGTTTACTGGGTTAATGCTACTCATGCTTAGATGTTTATTCCCAGATTTCTAATTCCACTTCTCTGCCCTACTAATCCAAATAAGGAAAGAGTATATTTTATGCCTATCGAACATCACTTGGTTACGTGTAAAATTCCTTATGAACGACCTGCATTACTGCCTCTTCCTCCTGTTTCTGATTGGAGCCTTCGCTCTTTCTACGCCTCTATCTATCGCCTCGGAAGAGTACCTTCCCGACACGCTTTCTCAGGAGCGAAACGAGCCGCTGGCGATTCATCTTGACCGCAGCAGTTTCACCTGTTTCGGTTACAAGGACGCTGGAGAGATCGCAGCGATTGCACCGGGGCATTTCCCGCGTCAGACGACTCTGTATGCACAGCCGTTCTATCTGGTGTCGCCGGGCGCTTCGGGACGTGAACTTTTAGTGCTTTATCGCGGGCGTCCCTACAACAATCCGATCACCGGCGCGGCAGACTTGTCCGCCTTCGCTCCCGAGGAAATTGAATCGCTCGATCTAAGCAGTGGGAACTATGGCAGCACTTATCTCTCCTCTTCCTCGGTTCTTCGACTTAACGTCCCTCGGTATTACCCGACAAAACCGAGAACACAGCTTGTCTACCGTCAGGGTTTTTACGGTCTGGGACATGTGGATTGGAGGATTGCGCAGAGCGTTTCGCCACAGTTTCGGTATCATATCGGCATTAACATCGGCGAGTACCGTGGAGCCCGGCTCAACTCTAAGGCAAACATTAGTCTGGTGCGACTCGGAGGGGAGCAGAATTATGGCAGATACGGCTGCCTCGGTTTATACTGGATGCAAACCCGCTTGGATTATGGAGAGCCGCTCGGTGTGAAGTCGAACAGCATTCATCGAAATGACCTTGATCTGATCTGGCGAAGTGGCGTCGAGACCGATACACTCTATGCCGAAGTCGGAGGTTGGTACACGCGTAATAAACAGGGGTATGGATACAATGATGAAGATGGATATCGGCTTGGATTACGTGCCAGCTTGACCAGAAAGTACAACTCTCAGGAGTCGACCTGGTTTTCCAGTGCGGAACGGGTGGCGGCACGGTTCGCACGAACTCCCGGTAAAGAGGCGCCCAAAGGACTGTGCGACATTTCCGCTCTTGGTTTGGAGGAACGCTATAGAAAAGACAAACTCTCCATTCGGTTGGGGCTCCGCATGGAGTTGTTCTCATCGGCTGAGATCCCTGCGGAGGGCGATCGTGATATCCATTTTCGCGCCGGTGGATCATTGGATTTTGACTTTGGAGACTCACTCGGTCTAGGTATTCTCGAAACAACCTCTCTGGGTTGGAGACCGCCCGGGCTTGATGAAACTTATGGATTCTGGACAATTCACTCTCCCCAGACATCGATGGATCTTAATCCGGTTCCCGACTCATCTTTAAAATATGAGGGAAATAAGGAGTTGACAGATCCGGTCGGTGGATTCTTCAGCGGCGTCGGTGGACGCTGGAATTTTCCCAATCAACGTTATTTTCGAATCATCGCCGGCTATCGTTCCATTATAAATCCCCTTCATCCGGTGGAGATCGTTTCTCCCGCAGGCGGGGACGCTTACGCTACCACAATCTGGACAACACAAAAGCTGGGTGAACAAGAAGGTTACGAGCTGACTTCCATCGGCTGGATTGATCTTTATGGTCCGTTTTCGCTAGCCGGATCTTACACCTGGTCGAATGTGGGCGATGAGGAAGAACCTGTTCCTGACTCCTGGGGTTGGGCAAGCCTGCGCTTTCTCAATCATTATTATCAGGGACAATTGCGCCTAAGGATTACTTTAACCGCGCGATATTGGGGAACATATAAATATCAGGATTCCGTTCAACCTGCTGAATGGTTCTGGGATGGATTGATTCACGCCAGAATCTTCAATTTTGAAGTCTATTGGGGTACAAACAATATCACCAGCCGACGCTATGAATTTCTACCCTCTTATCCTGCTATGCATCGAGATGAAATCTGGGGGGTGCGGTGGATTTTGTTTGATTAGTTAACAGGGATATACGGGATTTACAGGATGAAGGCACCAAATCACGAAATCGGCGGAGTGGATGCTTTTTGTGTCTTTGTACCTTTAGGGTGAGATGATTTTATACCCAATATCAGAAAAACACATTACCCATTTGAAACAGCGAAGAACCTGTTTTATCGATATATCTACCAGACTATCGCGCTTTATCCATAACCCGGCAAATTTCCTTGTAGAAGGTTCTCAGTTCCTCTTTGCTATTAATTTCAAAGTTGAACTGACTGTTTGTACAGGTGATTTCGATTTTATTCTCTCCACTTGTCTTGCTTTTATAAACAATTCCATTAAATGCCCATAAATAGTACCATCTTAAATAATTTCGTTTGTTTAAAACGTTGTGAATCGTAAACTGAATGATTCTAATGTTAGTCAGAATGAAATAATAATCTTCCTTTTCTGGCGGTTCCGCGGGAACGGTGAAAATGAAAAGTACCTCCTCCCCTTCGCTCAGGATCTCCTTTATCAAGTTCAGTATCTCCAGATTCGATTCCCCCAAAACCCCTTCCAGCTCCTTAAAATTGTTTAATACAGCCATGATCGCTCCTCCTCAAACTTCTTACGGTCTCAGGTTTATGAATCATTAACTGCTCGGTAATTCGGATTCAGCTCAAGATGTAGTACTTATTAAATGTTAGTAAAAAGGCTTTTTAGAATCAAGTTCAAAGGGATAACTTTTTTAAAATCCTGGTGATATTGGCAAGTCCGGGCGATTCTATTATCTTTGGATCTAGTATGCGGCAAAATGGTCATCATTTTCGGGAAGGTTTATGCGCTGTTCTGTAGTGGTGCCTCTGTATAATGAAGCGGAGAACCTGACGACTCTCCATCGACGTCTGGTGAGCGTTTTCGAGTCGATGGAGTGCGAGAGGGAGCTGATTTTCGTAAATGACGGCAGCACGGATGCCTCGAGTCGGGTATTGCTTTCGCTGGCTCGAGCGGACAAAACGGTACGTGTGGTGACCTTGAGCCGCAATTTTGGCCATGAAGCGGCATCCACCGCAGGTTTGGATCGGGCATCCGGAGACATTGTCGTGTTGATGGATGCCGATCTGCAAGATCCGCCCGAGCTGATCCCCGAAATGGTAAAAAAATGGCGTGCGGGAAATCAGGTAGTCTTTGCCCGAAGACGGAAACGAATCGGCGAGTCCCAAACCAAGATTCTCCTTAGCTCTGTTTTTTATCGTCTAATCAACCGCATCATTGACTTCAAACTGCCGGTGGATGTGGGCGATTTTCGTCTGATGGATGAGAAAGTAGTGCAGGCGCTCCGTGAGTGCCGGGAACAAAACCGTTTTGTGCGCGCACTGGTTTCCTGGGTAGGTTTTAAACAGATCGGCATTGAATATGACCGAGATGCCCGGTACGCCGGAACCACAAAATACAATCTTGCCAAACTGATTCTGCTTACCGCGGATGTGGTTTCCGGCTTCTCGATCGTACCTTTGCGGGCGGTGATTGTACTCGGATTCATCACCACTCTGGGAAGTTTTACCATCAGCTCCATCGTTATTCTGCAACGTTTGCAACGCCAGCTCAAAATTCCCGGCTATGCCCTGATGACTGCCGGTCTGTTCATGCTTGCGGGAGTGCAATTGATTGTCTTGGGTGTGCTCGGGGAGTATATCGGGAAAATCTATCGGCACGCTCAAGGACGACCGCTTTATATAGTGCAGGATGATTTCCAGACGGGAGTGTCTTCAATAAAAGATACCTGAAAACAGGTTCCTCGCTATTTCAGGTAAGTAATTGGAAGAAACAGTGCCTCAGCAAAACTCGTCCCTCCACAAACAACAGACAGATACTCCTCCTGAATTTAAAGACTCATATCCTTTATTTTTCCTTATTTTGCTGATTTTATTCAGCTTATATTCCAGCCTTTCTCCTTATGATCTGAATCACGACGTCGGTTTGAATCTGGATGCGGGAAGACGTTTTCTGCACGGTGGACTGCCTTATGTCGATTATGTCGACACCAACCCGCCTTTGATCACCTATCTCAGCGCCCTCCCCATGATCATCCATGAAACATTATCACTCAGCGTTCAGACATCGCTTGGAATCTTCATCACCCTTCTGAGTCTATATTTCATCTTTATGATAAGGTTTGTATTGCAGCATCAGTTGAAGATTCAGCCTGCGAAGGTCGAGATAATTACCTTGCTTCTGATAAGCACGATTGCGCTGACAAAAATAACCCAAGATTGGGGGCAACGTGAACATCTCTTCTTCCTGCTCTACCTGCCCTATTTTTTTGTTCGGGTAGGTCGGGTATCGGGACGAAGTGCGCCCCTGATGCTTGTTATTGTCTCGGGAATCCTGGCGGGGATTGGGATCAGTATCAAGCCGCACTTTCTTGTGGTCGAATTTATTGTCGAACTATATTGGATTATCCGCTTTAAACGTCCAACTCTTCTTCTTCAAACCGAATTCATACTCTTTTGTTTCACAATACTCGCTTATATCCTTCACTTTTTCCTGCTACCCCAGCCGGCGAAGAGCGAATTTTTTCATCGCTGGCTGCCATTGATACGTGCTCATTACAGCGTCTACAATGAACCGGTCGGGATGGGTTTGAGGTATCCGGAATTCTGGCTCAGCCTCCTGGGATCGGTCGCTCTCTTTTATCTCCTCCGTAAGAAGAGATTATACAGCAATCCGATCACCCACTCCCTCACAGTCTATTCATTAGCTGCGATGTTGGTGTTTTTCCTGCAGCATAAGTATTGGCTATATCATTTGATCCCATTTTATATAGGTTTATTATT
>CAZCRQ010000010.1:0-4283 GCA_964501095.1 uncultured bacterium
TATTTATTCGGTTGAATGATAATCTTTAAGTGTTAAATGCTATTATAACATTATTTATTACTTATTTCGATATTTTTAATAATAGCTCTTATTGTTTCAATTAATTTAGGTATATCATATTTACAAATATTGAATAATTGTTCCTCGTGAACATGGAAATAGCCATGAACTAAAACATCCCTCACTCCCATAACGCCTCTCCATTTCACGTTAGGATATTGAGTAAATAATTTTCCTTCGGTTTTTTTATCAATATTCTTAATCTCTTCCCCCGATGCGATTAAAATCATGCAAATCGCATCCATTCGATCTATTCCAGCATCAGTGTTATAGAAATCGGATGGTTTATTTATTTCAGCAAACCTTCTAGGAATGCGCTCCAAAGCTTCTAGTAAGGTCTCAAGTTTATCAATTAAAACCTCCGGTTCATACATAAACAGCTTCTTTCTCTATTCTTTTTTTAAGACGAGTGTTTTTCAATCCACGTAATTGCAGCACATCAACCCGACATCCAAAAAGTTCCTCTAAATCCTGCTTCATCATTACAGTAAGAAACAAGTTAGGGGTGTCGGTATCGAAGATAATGTCTATATCACTGTCTTTTGTAGCTGTGGAGTTAGCATAAGAACCAAAATATCCCAGCTTACTCAAACCGTAGTCAGAGCCTCGAAGTTCTTTGAATTTTACCAATAAAGTGTGTAACCGATCTATTGATAAAATTTCCCTATCCATCATGATTTTCCTCGTGGATGATGTTTTCGATAGACCTCTTTCAGCCGTTCGGTGCTTATCTTGGTATAGATTTGGGTGGTCGAGAGGGAAGCATGCCCCAGCATTTCGCTGACCGCGAGCAGGTTTGCATCGTAATCGATCAGATGGGTGGCGAAAGCGTGACGAAGGGCATGAGGATTGGTGCCGTAAATCTGCCCCGCTTTTTGCAATCTGCGATGGACCATCATTCGGGCAGTCCGAGGATTCAATCGTTTCCCCCGTTTACCTAAGAATAATGCTGCGCCGCTCATTGGAGTCACCCATTCCTCACGCGCCATCTTCCAACGTTGTAACGCATTCGCCGCAGTCTCCCCTAAGGGTACATCCCGCATTTTCTTACGTTTTCCAACGACCCGCAGCCAGCCATGAGAAACATTAAAATCATCTACATCCATCGTTAACGCTTCACTGATCCGCAGACCGCAACCATAAAGCACTTCCAGCAAGGCACAATCTCGGATCGCTTCCACTTCCGTTTCCTCCGCTAAACGATCGAGAGTGCTGCATAAGTACTCTTCAGTTGGGAACTCGGGATGATGTTTCGGAAGTTTCGGACCTTCGATACTTTCTGCCGGAGATACTTCTAGCACCTGCATATTCACAAGATAAGCGAAGAATCCCTTGATTGCAGAGAGCTTTCGCGAGCAAGAGACCGGGGAAAGACCACTTTGCAACAAACCGCCGATATAACGTCGAATCCAACGTTCTGTGATGCGTTCAAGGGGCGGAGCTTCACCAGCGACTGTTTCCAAGTATGAAAAAAACGCCTCAAGATCACGTTGATAAGCTCGTAACGTGTGGGACGAGGCGTCTTTTAAAGTGCGTAGAGCGGATAGATATGAAGCGATATGCTCATTTGACATGAGCTTCAGATTCCTTTTCTTTGGCTTCTTGATGTTTACACTCCGGGCAGACCAGATTTGATCCCTTGGAAACTCGAATCGGATAACCGCATTCAGGACATGTGGAGGCAAGAGGCGGATCGTTAAAAGCTACTTTGCACTCCTTCTCTTTCCAGTTTGTACAGGAGTAGAAGATAGATCCTCGCTTAGTTCGTTTTGCGACGATGGTTCCCCCGCAACCTTCGCGCGGACAGGGAACAGATATTTCAGGAACTTTGGCTGCTGTGGTGCTTTTACCATCTTCACCCGGAATCTTCTCGGTATATTTGCATTTAGGAAAAGTCGAACAGGCAATAAAACGACCAAACCGTCCGGCACGGATTACCAGTTCCCCGGTTTTACATTTCGGACAAGTGCGTCCGGTTTTCTCCGGTTCAGCGGTGGTCTTCTCTTTTACCGCCGCTTTCTCGATGTATTTACACTTTGGGAAATTATCGCAGGCGGTGAATTTGCCATAACGTCCCCACCGTTCGACCAACTCCCCTTCACCACACTGCGGGCATTTTCTACCTGTGCGCACCTGTGTCTGCTTCTTTAACTCTCCCCGCTTTTCTTTGAAGCGGTCGATGTGATCTTTGAATGGAATCCAGAATTTGCGAACGGTGTCCGTCCAAGATATTCCTTCCTCAACTTTATCCAATGCCTCTTCCATGTGAGCGGTGAATTCGACATTGAAAACTTCCTCAAATTCTTTCGTCAGCATAACACTGACCTGCCTGCCAAGTTCAGTGGGAAGTAATTTCCGCTGCTCATCCAAAATATATTTCCTGTCCAGCAGGGTCGAGATGATCTGGGCATAAGTCGAAGGTCGTCCAATGCCGAGTTCATCCAGTTCTTTGACAAGCGAGGACTCGCTGAAACGAGGAGGCGGCTGGGTGAATTTCTGCTCACCCTTGACATCTTTGAGGGTCGTCGGACTCCCTTCACGAACGACAAGGGCAGTTTTGCCTTGCTGGGTGAAGAAAACATCGGGCAGTTCGGTTGTCTCCTCCTTCCCCTCCCCTTCTCCAGCCTCTCCATTCTCGACGACCAGTTCACCCCAGAGTCGACGAAAACCGGCGAAAAGCAGCTTACGTCCCGTGGCTCTTAACAGATATGGCGGTTGCTCGGGAACGCCCTCCCCCATTCCTGAGGGTGCTTGTCCTAGTCTTCCGGAACTCACATCGACCGTCACGCTCTCATACCTGGCATCCGCCATCTGTGTCGCCATGAAACGATTCCAGATCAATTCATACAGTTTGAAATGCTGTGGTTTCAGGAAGGATTTGACTTTCTCCGGAGTCCAATTGAAACTGGTGGGACGTATAGCTTCATGGGCATCCTGAGCACCTTTTTTCGAGGCAAAAATCCGTGGTTTAGGTGAGAGATAGTCGTCACCATATTCTTTAACGATATAATCTCGGGCAGCAGCGATGGCTTCATTCGAGACACGGGTGGAATCGGTTCGCATGTAAGTGATCAATCCAACCTGCCCGGCATCTCCCAACTCCTGCCCTTCATAAAGTTGCTGGGCGATCAACATTGTCCGTTTCACCGGGAAACGCAGACGGCGGGCGGCTTCCTGCTGCAAGGTCGAGGTGATGAAGGGCGGTGATGGTCTTTGCGAAGTGTTTCGCCGACGAATATCATGGATAAACGCTGGCAGCCTTTTCAAATCATCCGTCACCTCAGTCGCTGTCTTTTCATCGCCGATCTTGGCATCTCTCCCGGCAAGTTTGACCAGTTTCACCTTAAACTGGTTTCCATCCTCCAGCACCGAGACCGCGGTGACCACCCAGTATTCTTCCGGGACAAACGCTTCGATCTCCTGCTCCCGTTCAACTATCAGACGCAGCGCTACCGATTGCACCCTGCCGGCTGAGAGTCCCCGCGCGATGACCGTCCAGAGTTGCTGACTCACCAGATAACCCACCAGGCGATCAAGAACTCGTCGCGCTTGCTGAGCGTCCACCAGCTTCTGATCGATCACCCCGGGATGCTCAATCGCATCTAATACTGCTTTCTTGGTGATCTCATGGAACTGCACCCGCTGGATGGTTTGATTCTGCCGCTTGATCACATGGGCGATGTGCCAGGCGATAGCTTCACCTTCACGATCCGGGTCGGTCGCGATGATCACTTCAGAAACCAGTTTAGCGGCGCTTTGAAGCTCTTTAACCGTCTTCTTTTTATCGTCGATTATTTCATAAGCAGGTTTGAAATTATTTTCTATGTCTACAGCTAAAGACTTTTCCGGCAGATCACGGATATGCCCCATCGATGCCTTGATCAGGTAATCTTTGCCAAGGTAGCGGGAAAGGGTTTTTGCTTTTGCTGGCGATTCAACGACGACTAGCTTAGATGGCATGTTTCCTCATAGAAAAATTGTCTTTTTCACGAAAACAATTCTAAATTGGCGAATTTCTTCCATTAAATGGTCATTATGAACGAAGTGAAGAATCTATATTTGTACAATTAATGAAAATACTGTGATAATAGTAATAATTTTATTGGTGTCAGCCGTCCTCGGCTGACACTTAATTCTTGTTAGTCTTGTTAATTCTTGTTAGTCTTGTTATTCCGTCAGCCGAGGACGGCTGACGGCACTCTATTAGAACTTTCTGAGAAGGT
>CAZCRQ010000010.1:4383-9594 GCA_964501095.1 uncultured bacterium
TATTCCGTCAGCCGAGGACGGCTGACGGCACTCTATTAGAACTTTCTGAGAAGGTGCATATTCTGTAATCAGGTTCATAAAAAACTCACTTCATCATCCCACCGCCCATTCCCGGAGGAGGCATGCGTTTTCCCTCTTTAGTTGATTCATCTTCTGGTTTCCCGTATACCACGACAACATTTTTCGGGTCAAGAAGATATTCTCTGGCAGCGAGTTGAACCTCATTTAACGTCGCCGCTTTCAGTTGATTGATCAGCTTCCAGGTGAATTTGGGATCGTTGAAGTAAAACGCATCCACTCCCATAACCATTGCCAGGTTGATCCGGCTGGAATAACGACGCAAAATAGCACCGATCAATGATTGTTTCGCCACTTCCAGGCGGTGATCATCAAATTCCCCTTCAGCGATACGTTTCAAATGGTTAAAGACTGCTTCCTTCGATTCGACAAGATACTCCATGGGCAGTCCCATAGTCGATTGCCAGGCTCCCCAGCCGTTCCTCATCACTAAAGAACTGCCGGCTCCATACGCCCAGCCCCTTTTCTCCCCAAGATCACGATAAATAAGGTCTGAGACCATGCCATTGGCGATGAGGAGTGGCGCCAGTCGATTGTTAGACAACGGTTCGATCAAAAATCCGCAGGCAAGATACCCCTGGTTACCCTTGCCTGTTATCTCGACCTCGCCCGGCGATGAAACAGGTTTAGCTTGAACAGGCTGCGTTTTATTTCCTGAGGACAACTTGCCAAAGAGCGCATTGGTTACTGTAAAGACTTCTTGGTGATCCGCAGGTGAAAGAATGCTAAGAATCAAATTCTCCGGTGCGAAATAGTCCCTTCTGAAATCCATTAAACTTTGGGCGGTTATGCTCTCCAAACAGCTCCCATCACCGTAGATGCTGGAACCAAGGGATGGATCTCCATACAAACGCTTCGCGAGTTCCATCTTTGCCATTCCAGACAGCCGATTCTCGCCCTGCACGATTCCCTCGAGTTCACTCTGTGCTTTTTCTATAGCTTCAGGACGTATATGATCGCAGTTTAACAACTCAGCCAGTAATTCCAGCGCTTGCTGCCAACGGTCGGCGAGGGCTTCGATTCGGATGAAACTGTAATCCGGCGTGGTTCGATAATCATCCATCGGGACACGCGGATCATCTACTGTCGCCATGCTCATCCCGATATTCGCCATCTCTTCGGCGAGTTCCTCCTCTGTCCGAAGAGAATCGCCGTAGAGGAGGATTCTATGAAGTACATCCACCCAGCCGCGCCGTTTCTCCCCCTCCCAGAGGGCGCGATTCTTCGTCACTACATGGATGCCAGAGACCGGCACACCCTCCACTTGCCGGGCGATTATCACCATGCCGTTATTTAATGTATCGACCTCGATCTTCTTCGTCCTCAATGCGGCGCGAGCCTCGGTCTTGGACGTCAATGGCGGAATCACCTGCCATTGTGAATCGGAAAATCGCCCCAATGCCTCATTTAAATGGATTTCTGCGCCTTTTTTATCGAATCCCAGAAGCGAACCAGTCGAAAATTCCAGAAGCTCCACCGGCTGCGTAATTTCAACTTCGCTGTGGGGAAGATATGCTGTTCCCAACCACACCGGATTAGTGAACCACTTCCTCGCCACGTTTTGAAAAGCTATAGAATCCACGCTCTCTTCGTTTGAACGTATATGTTCCCAGAAGCCGTACGGTGCGAGCGCCAGCTTTGGCGCCAATAAAAATGTACCGTATTGAACCTGTTCAGAGAAAAAGAGTTCATCGAGAAAAGAGGCTTTTAATTTATTACGTATCTCTTCTGTGGATTTTTTCACACCAGGCATTGATTGGACAGTCTGCAGGACTGTTTCCGCAACTTCAACGACATCCGCCTGCGGCATTAAACCAATGGTCACCTCCAGTACGCTGAAATTCACATCAATAGTCAGGTTGCTGTAAACGTAAGTAATCGCTGGAGGCATGGCGGCTCGCAAAGCCCGATCCAATTCCTCATCGAGGAAGAGTTGGAGCGCCGAAAAGACGGGATAATCCTGATCGTCAAACCTGGGAGCTGGAAAAGAGAGATGAATCGTTCCGGAGTTGACATCGCCATAGCTAAAATGGAGTTTGTTCGCCGAGGCGGTCTCCAGACCTTCCGGATGGTTTATCGGGCGTTTTGGCAGCTCGTGTGTCGGTTCTTCTCCATATACAATTTCCGCCAATCTCTCCATTTCAGTAAAAGTCAGATCGCCACGGAGCACCAAGGTCATGTTATTGGGAGTGTACCAATCCTGATAAAATTTTACCACATTTTCATGTTTCAACCTGGTAACATTTTCCCTCGAGCCGAGAGTCGGTGCCGCATAGCCGGTCGAACCATAGAGATTAGCAAGGTGAGCGACCTCCGCCGGATAGCTGGGACGACCATAACTTTGTTGGATTTCAGCAATCACTCGTCCCTTCTCGACCTCGAAAGTGTCAGAGGGAATGGTTGAGTGGAGAATCATGTCCGCCTGGATCTCCATCGCTTCGCGCGCTCGCTCCTTCGGAACCACGAGAATGAAATTCGTGCTTGTTTCGGTTGTTTGAGCGTTGTGATAGGCGCCCATGAGGTCTAAGGCATCATAGATTTCACCCTGAGTTCGTGTCGTCGTACCGCGGAAAAGCATGTGTTCCAAAAGATGAGTGCTTCCGGCAAATTCCTGAGTTTCATAACTGCTACCGACACGAACAACCATTAGACAAGAGATCAGAGGACTGCTGGCGTCCGGCATCATTATAATGTCCATACCATTCTTCAGAGTTATAGTTTTTACCTGCCCCGATTCCGCTGTGAAGGGAATAAGCAATATGAATAATAGGATCATGAATTTGAGGTATTTCATTCTTTATTATCTCCTGCGTTCACGTGTGGAGTTCAACCTTTAGGTTGCTTACGAAGACACGCTAAAGCGTGAACTCCGAACAAATTATACAATGAGTCATTTATAAGAGCGCATATTTCGCACTTTATTACCTAACTATCGCCATCTTTTGCACACACTGCCAGACCAATTTTCCGGGCGCACACCCAGCAAGTCTCGCCATTGCCTGCGACATCGCCAATACTGGTCGCTTATCGGGATGATACATCGTAATCTTCAATGTTTCAAGCCAGGCATCACGGACTGATTTCTCGATCTTTTCAGGCGTCGCGGGAATCCAACCTCTCTTCTCGCATATTTGAGTCAATGTCATCTCCGGATTCCGAGACCACACCTGTAGAAGATGTAATAAAATTTCCCGCTGGATTTCTCCCTTTCCCAAGGCTCGAAGCAGAGATTCCCACTGATTTTCAAACAAATTATCGGTATTATGGTTGAGACGCGACAATGCGGTGCGCAGTCGAATGAGAACCTCTCCGGCACGCATTGGGGAGATAGCTTTATCCTCAACCAGACGGTCGAACAAGGAACTCAAAGCATCGATGGCAAGACGTTCAATAATATCTTCAGGCAATCCCAGCGCTCGATACCGTTTCGCCTTTTCCCAAGGTGGTTCAGGGACATACTTTCTCGCGGCTTCGATCTTTGATTCCACAATTTCATAAGGAGGAGAATCAGTGTCGGGATACATCCGGTCAGGACCAGGCAGCACCCTCTCGAAATCAGTAGTATTATCCCGCAACGCCTGACGTGTCTCATTGGGGATGCCTTTGATCGCCAACGCTAGACGATCAAGCACTTCCTCTGCTGCGGTTTGGGTGTCCCGATCTGCACCCCAGACAATCAGGGCGACATCATCGGCAGAGCAGCCCGTAAATTCCTGAAAAAGTCGTCGGTCATAGTCATCCAATCCACCCAACTCCCCTTCGGTATGGAACATATTCGGATTCTGGTCAAGGCAGGCGACTACACGAATCCTGCCGGCAAATTCATCGGCAAAACGATGGTAAGCCGCCAGTGGATGAGTCAATAAACCATTCACATTTGGCAGTTTTATAACCCGGATGGTATCGCCGGACAGCAAAGCCGCTTTTAGATCGTTGGAATGCACCTGGTCATGCCTGCCATTCCAGAAAAAGATTTCACCTGGGCGATCACCGGGTTGAAATCCACGTCGCCAAAGCTCAGCGCGAATATCCAGCAGCGATTTTTGACGGTAGGCTTCATAAGCGAGCAGGAAGGGAATACGTGGAATGCGCGGGACTCCCTTGATTTCGACCCTGGTACCGTCGGTTATGGAGAGATTGACATCCTGCCTGACAGCGCCGATCCCGCGTCGAACAAATCCGGTGGCACGCAGGAGACGTCCGATCCGTCTGGTCGCTTCCGCCACTTCCAAAGGAGTCGCTAGTGTCGGTGCGGTAACCACTTCAATCAGCGGAATCGAAAGTCGATCGGTGAAAAAGGTGATACGGTGTCCGACATCGGAAACTTCACGGCAGGCATCTTCTTCCAATCCGATCTGAACGATCTTGACCGACCGGTTGTTCGGAAGCGGCAATACGCCATCCACGCCGACAATTGTAGTTCGTTGAAATCCTGTCGGGATCGAACCATCGAGATACTGTTTACGGATCACATGCAATTCGCCGACAATTTTACAGTTGAACGCCAGGGCGATTGTCAGCGCCTTATCCACCGCTTCTTCATTGATAGGAAAAGGAGGATTGTCATCCATCTCGTAAGTGCATACTGTCTCCCGGTTCATCCGGTAAATAATTTCTTTTCTGGTTTTGAATTCCATCAACGCCGTGCCGTCATATTCTCCCAGCTCACTCATGGTTGGTCGCATGTGACGTAACAATTCGGCGTGCCAGATGTCCGAATTCAGACGAACCGGACAACGGCAAAAGAGCTTATAAACTGTGTTCAATTGATGATGAATTTCCAAACCGGAACGAAATCCCAGTTTTTCCCACTCTTCCAATACACCAAGTTTGGGATCGATGTTCATCAGTATCTCATTTTATCTTTGGTGTCAGCCATCACCAACTGACGCCGTAACTTAACTTTTCCGTCAGCCGAGGACGGCTGACGGCACACTAACTTAACTTTTCCGTCAGCCGAGGACGGCTGACGGCACACAAACTTAAAATCTGCTGAATTGTAGCAACCGAATTTAGAAGGTGCAACTCCTTTCCTTCCACTTCGCTCCAGGCTGTCCGAGAATACCAGGTAGTCACCCGGAGTGTCATTCCGGCGCGTTTTTCCATTCTCCGATAGCGCGTTTTTCCATTCTC